>CAKUDW010000071.1 GCA_934645275.1 uncultured Clostridia bacterium | reverse complement strand
CCCTTGGCCCGGGCAGTGCGGATATAATCCTGGCCCAGCACATCCAGCATGGATGATCTCGTAAGACGCGTGATATATGCCATGGGATACAGGCCCAGTGTGATGATAGGCAGAATCAGGCCTGTGCCCGTGCTGCCATTGGCAGGCACCCAGCCCAGCCGCACTGAGAATACAATCAGCAGCAGCGAGCCCATGATGAACGATGGCATGGACACAAACGCCGTGGTAATGACCATGATGACCTTATCGATCACGCGGTTGCGCCGCAGTGCCGCCACCGCGCCCAGCACCACGCCGCAAACCGCCGCGCCACAGGCTGCGATCAGACCCAAGCGCGCGGAGGTACGCATGCCGTCCATAATGACGTCGATCACGTTGCGGCCGCGCAGCTTCAACGACGGGCCAAAATCAAATTTCGTCACGATATCACGCAGATAAGTCCAATACTGTTCCATAAGCGGCTTATCCAGGCCGTATTTAGCTTCAAGCGCTGCCTGCGCCGCCTCAGATATGGCCTTTTCACTCATGAACGGGCCGCCCGGCACGGCATGCATCACGAAAAACGTGATGGTAATGACGATCCAGATCGTCAGAATCGCCAACAGGACGCGTTTGAGAATGTAGAACAAATTTTTGGAACTCATCTGCCATCAAGCCACCTTATACGATAACCGGCCCTTCTGCGCACCTCAAGGCCACAACACCAGAGCCGGTATGTTATTGACATTATACAATCCAAAGTGCGTGCTTATAAGTTTTAAATGGTTTACTCTATGTTTTATTTTTGTGAAAAGAACCGACAGGCAAACCCCGCCTGTCGGTTCTTTCGTAACATTTCCACCTTTGCGCTTTACTGCATGCGCTCGGGATAATACTTCACGTGCGCCTCGTCAATCCAGGCGTCCAGCTGGCTGTCGTAAGCCTCCTGTTTCGCGCTCTCCAGCGTTTGCTGGCGCAGCGCGTCCCGCACCTGTTCAAAATCAACCGCGCCCTCGGGCACCTCGCCCACATACTGCAAAATTGCCACGCCGCCGTCCATACGCACGGGATTTGAAAAATCGCCCACGGATTTGAGCGCCATCGCCGCCGAGGCCAGTTCTGCGGGCCAGAGCGGCGAATCCTTGGCCACATAGTAACCCGTCGCGCGCAGGACAGCATCCTTCATGCCCTCGTCCGCGCCGAGCCTCTCAATCATATCCTCAAAGTCTGCGCCGCTGCCAAGTTCCTCCAGAGCAGCCTGAGCCCGCTCCTCAACCGGCGCATAGAGCTCGTCGAGCCGCGCCTGAAGCGCTTCATCGGCGTCGCCGCTCGCCTGCTGTTCGCGCAACTCGGCGGCTTCAATCATCGCATCCGGATCATCAAAGCCGATCAACAGCATTCTAACCGCACGATAGCCCGGCAGATTGTACACGATGGTTTCGCCGTTCATCTGTGCGGATTCATAATCATCTGGATAAGCCGTAAAGCTCTCCTGCTGCTCGGCAACCAGCGCGTCGTAGGCCGCACGCACCTGCGTGTCGTCCACCGTAACGTCCTTCGTGAGCGCATCGAACAGCTTGCGCTTCCACCAGCCGTCCTCAATTTCGCTGCGGGTGGAGGCCAGCGTCACGCCCTCGCTATCCTGAAGGTAAGCCTTGGCCGCGCCATTGGCCTCCTCCTGAGTCATATCGCTGGTATCCAGCAGCTGCTTATAAAAATCAAGCTGCGCCTGATAGCTCTCCGTAGCTTCGGCGTCGATGGCGGCTTTATCCTCATCGGTCAGCTCATACAAACCCATTTCACGCGCATGCCGCTCCAGTATCCGATCGCTTACCAGGTTCTGAATCACTTCACTGAGCACGCTGCCGCCGACCTCTTCCTCGGCGAAGCCGCTGAAGATCAGGCCCGTCATCTGCGCGCTGTACGCCTCGGCCACTTCGCCGCTGAGCACGCTGCCGCCGTCATATTCCGCCACAACCACGTTGTCGTCCGCAGTCATGGATGCCTCGACGCCGCGCTCAATGTCATCCTCGCCAAACAGGATGCTCATATCGCCTGCGGCTTCATCGCCGCCAGCCAATGCGGCAAGCGCATCACGTTCCTCATCGGTCAGATTGTCGTCCGGTTGCGCGGTAGGCACGGGCGTGACAACTTGAATATCGCCCGCAGCGGTTGACGCTGCATCCGGCGCCGGCCGTGCGCCATGCCGCGCTGCCAGCCAACCACCAGCACCGCCCAGCGCAAGTGCCAACACCAGCATCACACACGCAAATGCCAAATTAATCTTCTTTCTGCCCCGCTTTCTTTCCGCGGGCGCAACATTGCTGCGGGGCGCGTTTTCGCGGTCGTCAACCGGCTCCGGCTGCGCCATAGTCGTCACTTCGCCTGCGTTTTCGGGTGTTTCACCCGCTTCGGTGCTCTGCACGCTTTCCCCGTCGGGCTGCGTTTCCTGCTGTATCTTCTGAATATCTTCAGCGGCCGCGTGACGACCAACCTTTACATTTTTTTCGCTATTTTCGCTCATAACGGCGAACCTCCCGGCTTACTATAATAAAATGATAGATATGCACTTGTCTAATTGTCGCTGTTCACTTTCCGAACTTCCACTCAGCGACCCGGAAAATGTTCTGACATTCTCCTAATTATATTATATCATAGATTTTCGCCCTGTGGCCTGCAAAACGGATTCGACACAGCAATATTGAATACCTGTCACAATTACATCAAATTCGCGCATGGCTTGCGCAGCCAGGGTGCAGACTGTATAATACCGTCAGAATGCTATTACAATTACTTATAGAAGGGAGCCGTGAACAGTCTTGGCGCTGATGTGCCTGGATACCTACTCGGAGACGCTGCGACGCGCCGTCCGCATGAACATCCTTCTGCCCGACCGTCGAGGCGGCTTTTGCCCGCCGTGGAAGACGCTGTACCTGCTGCATGGCATGACCGACGACCACAGTGTCTGGCAGCGCCGAACCTCGATTGAGCGCTATGCCGACCAGGCCGGACTTGCCGTGATAATGCCCGACACGGGACTCAAATGGTACACTGACACAGCATGGGGCGAACGCTATTTCAGCTACATTGCCGATGAACTGCCCCAGGCCGTAGAACGCATACTGCCCGGGCTCTCACGCCGTCGGGAGGATCGCTATATTGCCGGGCTGTCCATGGGCGGCTACGGTGCGCTGAAGTGCGCGCTTGCACGGCCGGAACATTTTTCAATGGCCGCTTCCCTTTCCGGCGCGGTGGATGTGGCGGAGCTCGCAGCGCAAAATGCGCTGACGGAGGACCGCAACTACTGGCCGGATATCTTCGGTCCAATCGAACAGATTCGCGATTCCGAAAACGATCTCTTCGCGCTGGCACGGCGCTGCATTGAACCTCGTCCAAAGCTCTTCATGTGGTGCGGCACGGATGATTTTCTCCATGCCATGAACCTGCGCATGCGCGATCACCTGCGCGTGCTGGGCTATGATCTGGAATATCATGAATCGCCCGGCGACCACCAGTGGCAGTATTGGGATACACAAATACAGGCCGTTATCGCATGGCTAGCAGCAGACAGGGAGGCGAATGCATGGCTCTGATACAGATGCACTTCTTTTCCGAAGCGCTGAACCGCCTCACCTGTGTCAACGTGCTTCTTCCCGTACCGCGGCATGTGCGCGTACCGCTCGAGGATGTGCCTGTACTGTACCTGTTGCACGGCATGGGCGACGATTTCACTGCCTGGTTGCGCAAGACAAATGTCGAGCGCTATGCGCTGGAGGCTGGGCTGGCCGTGGTAATGCCCGACGGCGAGCTCAGCTGCTATGAAAACATGGCGCACGGCGAACGCTTCCGCGATTACCTGGAATATGAGCTTCCGAAGCTGATGCGCGAATGCTTTCCGCTGAGCGCAAACCGGGAAAAAAATTTTATCGCGGGCTGTTCCATGGGAGGTCATGGAGCGCTGAAGCTGGCGCTGGCTCACCCTGAGCGCTACCGCGCCGCCGGCTGCCTTTCCGGCGCGCATTTGGAATACCGGCCCGATGCAAAAAGTAACCGTGCAATGCTCGCGCGCGTCTACGGCGACACGCTGGAAACAGCAGATGCGCGCATTATCGCCGATGCACGGCGCGCCCGCGACAGCGCGTATCCGCTGACTGTCTATCACAGTTGCGGCGAAAATGACATACTGCTCAAGAGCGCTCTTCAAACGCGCTGCTTTTTCGAAGAACTTCGCGGCGGCGCAATTGACTACCGCTTTGAACTGCTACCCGGCCGCCACGATTGGCGTCAGTGGGATATGGCACTGGAAAAGTTCATCGCCGCGTTGAAACTGCCTGCGCCCGTCGAACAGCTGATGTAATCACCCGTCGCCTCCCGGCATAGACTGTATCCACCGGGAGGTGTTTTTTATAGCTATGAAGACCATCCGTGTGCGCAAGAGCCGCCCCAGCGCGCTGGCGCTCGCCCTCGCGCTGATGCTGACGATGCTGCTGGTATATCTGGTTTCGCTCTCGGGTACACGTCCCGAAGCTTCCAGCGCAGGCGCGCGCAACATAGTATCCAGCGAGGTTCGGCTCGACGGACTGCAAACCTGTTTCATCAGCGACGGTGAATTTGCCACCGCGCTGGAGGCGCGCATTCGCGCCGCGCAGTGCGCCGCGCGCGGCGGCGCCGGACTGGTACTCAGCCGGGACGGCAGATACGTCGTCGCCAGCGACGCCGTGAATGACACGCAGGACGCGGCGGCGCTGCGTCTGAGCGTGGACGGTGTTACGCTTCAGCTGCGCGGCGAAGCCGGCGACATTGTCGCCGTTTCTGAAGCAACCGCTTTTTTGCGCGCTCAGGCAGCGGAAACCGGCGCGCTGGCCGAAGCGCTTGAGCGCGGCGATACCGATCGCAAATCCGTGCAGGCACTCATTTCCGTCTACCAGACCCGCGGCCGCGCCGCCGCTGAGGCCATGACGAAAATTCGCGGCGGCGGCGCGCTGACCAACCGCATCCTCCAGGCCGTTCAAGCGGACCTTTCCCGGCTAGACAGCGCGGCTGAAAAAATGGACGCGGGCAAAATCAGGCTGATCCACGCCGGAGCTTGCCGGGAATGGATCAGCCTGATCGAAGACCTGCGCGCCGCACAGTCGTAAAGAGAACGTCTATGCACTCACATCAGTTTCTTTGAAATTTTTCGTGCGCGGCTTTCCAGATTGTCCAGTTCCGCCTCGGCCTGATTCAGCCGTTGGCGGACGCGGACAATGCCCTCCTGAAAATGCGCAAATTCGCCCCTCAGTTCGTCAAAAAGCGCCAGCGCCTCGCCGCTGCGCTTTTCCAGTTCATGCGTACGAAAACCCATTTGCAGACTGGTAAGCAGCGCGCACAGTGTAGACGGGCCGGAAATCAACACGCGATATTTTCCCTGCATCCGCTCAATCAATCCGCTGATGCGCGTCACGGAGGCATACAACCCTTCCGATGGCAAGAACATCACGGCAAAATCCGCCGTCTGTGGCGGCCGGATGTATTTTTCGGAAATCAGCTTCGCCTGCTCCATCACCGCGCGTTCGAGCTGCTTCGCGCAGCGCTCGCGCGCCCCGGCGTCGTCCAAGTTCTCCGCCTCGACCAGCCTGATATAGTCCTCCTGCGGAAATTTGGAATCGATGGGCAGCAGTACCGTCTCGCGATCCCGCGCAGGCAACTTCAGCGCAAATTCCACGCGCGTGGCCGAACCCTCGGGAATCTGTGCGTTCTCAAGGTACTGTTCCGACGAAAACATCTGCGAAAGTACGTTGCCCAAGAGTGCTTCGCCCCACACGCCGCGCGTCTTTACGTTGCCCAACACCTTCTTTAAATCTGTCACATTGGCGGCAAGCTCGCGCATTTCGCCCAGGCCCCGATGCACGTCGGCCAACTGGCCGTTAACCACGCGAAAAGATTCGCTCAGGCGGCTGTCCAGTTTTTCGCCCACCGTGCGGCGCATTTCCGCAAGCTTTTCATCGTTCGTGCGCGTGAGCGCGTCCATGCGCGCCTCCAGAGCGCCGCCCATGCCCGCCATTTGGCGCGCGCTTTCGCTCAGAGCGCGGCTCAGGCGTTCCACGCGCTCGGCCTGCGTCTCACTATCGCGGCGCAGCTGCGCAAGCATACGCGCCCTTTCGCGGCGCGATCTGCTTCCCTGCGCAATCAGCAGCGCAACGGCGGCAAGCAACATAATCAGCAGCGCCGCCGCAATTATAATCGCATAATCCCGATTCACTTCGCCAGCCATATTCCGTTTTACATGCGCTCCGGCGCTTCCAGACCGATCAGCTCCAGTGCCTTGGCGATGGTCTGTCGTACGGCATGCGTCAGCATCAACCGGGCCGCGCGCACGCTCATATCGTCCACCATGACCTTGCGCTCGTAATAGAACTTATTGTAGGCCTGCGCCAGATCTACGCTGAAGCGCGTTATCATCGAAGGCTCATTCTTCTGCATGGCGCTTCTGAGAACCTCGGGGAACTGCTCCAGAAGGCGCACTACGTCCTGCGCCTCGGGATCGGACAACGCGGTGAAGTCCGGCTGCGCGTCGCATTCCCCGGCCTTGCGCAGCACAGAGCAGCAGCGTGCGTGCGTGTACATCACATAGGGACCAGTTTCGCCGTCGAAGTTCAGCGCGCGATCCCAATAGAAGTCGATGTCCTTGATGCGGTTATTGTACAGTGCGAAGAACACCACCGCGCCCACGCCCACCTGGCGTGCCACAACATCCTTGTTCTCCAGATCAGGGCTCTTTTCATCAATGATTTTGCGCGCCTTCGAAATGGCTGTGTTCAGCAAATCCTCCAGATAGACGACGCGGCCCTCACGGGTGGAAAGTGTCTGGCCTTCGAAGGAAACCATACCAAAAGCTACGTGCTCGCAGTTCTTATACCATTCATAGCCCATCAGCTCCAGCACCTTGAACAGCTGCCTGAAGTGCAGGTCCTGCTGGTAGGCCACCACATAGAGCGACTTATCGAAATGATAGGTATCCTGCCGATACTTCGCAGCCGCCAGATCCCGAGTGATATACAGCGTCGCGCCGTCCGAGCGCAAAATCAGCGCCGGCGGCATGCCGTAGGGCTCCAGATCCACAATCTGAGCGCCCTGATCTTCCTTCAGGAGGCCCTTTGCGCGCAGATCGTCAATGATGGGTTGCATCTTGTCGTTATAGAAGCTTTCGCCCGCATAGGAATCGAACTTTACGCCCAGCATATCGTACACGCGCTCTGCATCCTTCAGCGTGACGGACTTGAACCAGTTGAAGATTTCCAGCGCTTCCGGATCGCCGTCCTCAATCTTCTTGAACCAGGCGCGACCCTCGTCGTTGAGCGCCTCGTTTTCCTTGGCTTCGGCATTGAAGCGCACGTAGAGCTTTACCATCTCGTCCACGCCGCCGGCTGCCACGGTATCGTGGTCACCCCAGCGCTTGTAGGCCGCGATCATCTTGCCGAACTGGGTGCCCCAGTCGCCCAGATGGTTCACGCCTACAGCGTTCCAGCCGAAAAACTTATACAGCTTATACAGCGAATTGCCGATCATCGTGGTAGACAGATGGCCGATATGAAAGCGCTTGGCAATATTGATGGAAGAATAATCCAGCACCACCGTCTTGCCCGCGCCGGAATTGTCCGAGCCGTAGCACTCACCCTGATCCAGCACGGCCTCGACCACCTTCTCGGCATAGGTAGCGCGGTCAATGAAAAAATTCAAATAACCCTTCACCGATTCGACGCGGCTGATATAATCCGCATGAATCTCCGCAGCCAACGCGTCTGAAATCATCATTGGCGATTTGCGCAGCGCCTTGGAAAGCTTGAAGCAGGGAAAGGCATAGTCGCCCATTTCCGTATTCGGCGGGATTTCCAGTGCAGCGGCAATTTCAGCGTTCTGAAGACCTGCACCGCCCAGCGCACGCTCCGCCGCAGCAATAATCTCATTGGCGATGGAAAGCTTAAAATCCATTTTTCTTTCACTCCCGTTAATCCATGCAATCTTTTATACATTATAACAGAAAACAGGCGCTTTAACCAGCGTTCCGCGTTAATTATTTCCTGCCCACAGGCTTCGCCAATCCGCCTGGAAGCGGTTGCTTTTTTTGCCAAATCAGGGTATGATATAGGAGTTGGAAAACAAGTGCCGTTTCCACTGATTGGAGGTAAAAATCATGGCTTTTTTTGATGAAATCGTCGGCAAGATTACCGGGGCGGCCCAGTCCGTTTCAAATAAGACGCGCGACGGCGTAGAGCTGACGCGCATTTCCGCCGAGGAACGCGGCGTAGCCAGCGAAATTGGCGCGCTGTACGAGCAGATCGGCCGCGGCTACGTAGACAGCGTGAGCTCGAAAATTCTGGATGAGCTGCGTCAACGCGTGATGGACCTGCGTGTACGGCTGGACGAGCTGGCCGAACAGAAAGCGCTGCTGCGCAATCAGAACCGCTGCCCCGCCTGTGGCGCGACGGTAGATAAATCCGCGCGCTACTGCCCCAGCTGCGGTCGCCGCATGCCTGAGGAAGCGCGCGAGAACCGCGGCGCCGACGCGGGACTGAGCTATTGCTCCGTCTGCGGCGCGATGCACAAGAAGGGCGAGCATTTCTGCGCCGTGTGCGGCCACGCTTACGAGGACGACGCGCCTGTCGAAAAGAGTGCGCCTGTACCCACACCCGCGCCCGAGGTCCACATCGACAACGAAGCGCCCAGTGATTTCAACGCCGATTGATCCATGGAGAATAAGAATACATCCGGCCGCTTCGGCAGCGCAGAAAGCGCGCCCCGCAAAACAGGCAGCTATCGCATTCCACCCGCCGGAAGTTACAAATCCCGTTCCGGCTATGCGGACGCTGCGGCACGGCGGCCCGCGGGCTTTGGTTCGCCCGCCGTTCCGAATTCAAAGCGCAGCCAGACGCAGGGCGACGGCTATACGCGCCGCCCCGTGCCCGAACGATCCAAGCC
>CAKUDW010000070.1 GCA_934645275.1 uncultured Clostridia bacterium | reverse complement strand
ATTGCACCGCTTGGGCAGATATGCGCACATGCCCCGCAGCGCACGCAGCGTGACCGATCAATGTGAAGGCCGTCTGCATCAACTGAAATACAGCCGTTTGGACACGCCAAAATGCATTCGCCACAGCCGATGCACTTAACCGCTGACCAACCGTTTTCGCCGTAGGCATGCATATTCTCCGGGTTGTGACACCAACTGCATCGAAGCGGACAGCCTTTTAAAAACACCGTTGTGCGCATACCTGGACCATCATGGGTACACATGCGCTGTATATTGCCAACCATTCCCATATAAAGCCTCCAAAATAACGGTGCAGAGCTGACTCGCTCCGCACCATTTTTCATCGATTTGAAGTTTTCAAGCCGGTTTTACAGGCTCTCATAATTGACACGGGCGATAAACTCTTCCTGCAGCTTCCGATCCAGCGCCACGAAATGCGCCGAATAACCCGTCACCTTGACCACAAGGTCACGATACTTTTCGTTCGTCGGATCATCCATAGCTTCCTTCAACTGCTCAAGATCCACAATGTTCAGGTTGACCTGTACGCCCTTCTGCTCAAAGAACGAGCGGCAGAACTGGTCGATTACCTCCGCCATATTCTCGCGCTGACCGACAGGATTAAGCTCGATTTGCATGGAACCGCCCTGATACTTTTCAAATTGCACCTTGCAGAGTGAATTGGCGGTAGCTGTAATGCCATTCTTGTTGCGACCATGCATCGGATTCATTCCGTGCGCCAGGAATTCATCTTTGTGGCGGCCATCGGGCGTAGCGCCCATCATCGGACCGGCCACAGTGTGCCCCATAAATTGAAACAGCGACGGGCGGAAATGGAAGCCCTTGATGTTTTGACGATTTTCCAGCACAGTGCGAATATGCTCGCTTACCTTCACGGCCATGTCGTCCACGTCATCATAGTCGTTTCCAAACTTATGCGCGTTTAAGAAGCGTTGACGCATAGCTTCGTTGTCCTTCCAGTCCTGATCCAACGCGTTCTGCAACTCTTCCAGCGTATATTTCTTCTCATCAAACACTAACTGCTTGATGGCAAAAATCGAATCGATAACGTTTGGTACGCCGAGAATATTTACCGAAGTATAGTTATTGTGTACGGCACGGGTATCGGTTACATCGCGGCCAACGTCCAACGGGCCGTTCATGCAGGTTGACGTTACCATTTCCGGCCATACCTTATGCTGCCAGCGGTACTGCAGATTCTTTAGTTTCACCAGTGCGTCTGCAGTCAGATTAACTTCACGGTCATACTCCGCCCAGAAACCGTCAAAAGTATCGATCTTCTTTTCAATACAATCCTTGATAGCGCGTTGCATAGGCTGAATCAGCACAATGCAGTTCACATCCTGATCCTGATACTCGTTACCTACGGAGCAGTACCACTGGCAACCGCTGTAACACACATTCCACGCATCTTCCTCAGAAAAGCCGGAAAACAGTTCGCTTTCGCGCAGTACGTCATAATTCACCAGCGTAGGCGTACCGCAACCGTGTCGCGCCACTACATCGCATGCATAGCGGAAATAATCCGGATTCATATCAGAATGCCACATTACGCCCAGATGATTATAACCGCCAAGCATATCATAGGCTTCCAATGCAACCCAGCTCAGCTCGTTCGTTGCATCCGACATATCGCGCTTTCTACCGCCGAAGCCGAAATATGGCGCGCCATATTTCAGATACAATTCGCCAATCAGATTGCGCGCGTCTTCACGGGTAATTCTGCCGGAATCCATATCGCGGCGATACAAATCATACATGAACTGGTCGAAACGTCCATAACCATTTCCATGGCCAGTCATGCGCTCAGTGATGACATAGAACTGAATCCACTGAATACCCTGTTCAAAAGTCTGAGGCGCGCCCTCAGCCAGCGCGTCGCAATTCTGTGCAATGCGACGATACAGCTCACACTGCTGCGCATCAGTTTCCGTAGCTAACAGTTCGCGCGCTTTATCGCCATGGCGCTTGATAAAGCGAATGATAGCTTCAACGACCACCGCGCTCGCGCGCAAATATTCAGCGCTCTTGCGATTTCCATATTCCTCAAACTTTTTGCAGTTGCGATGAATCTTCTCCAGGATACCCGTCCAACCAAGACTGATACCAATACCCAAATCCGGACAGGTATGTGCCAGACTGAAACCACCTGCACCCAGCTTGCGCGCCTCGAAGCCTGCCTGTTGGCACTCATCTGGATATTTGTACAGGCGCGCTTCTTCAAGCTGCCAGTTCATCTCGGATACGATCAGCTCGCTCGGATGAATGATAATCGGGCTGTGATCCAGAAAAAACGCGAAATCCTCGGCCCAATTGGTTTCGGAATACTCAAATTTGCCCACCTTGGAAGGCATCTGATCGGTGTAAGGATAAGGCTTACCGGTATCGATACGGCAGCAATGATCGCCGAACGAAATTACCTGGTCCTTCGGCGGTGCCATTTCACCGCTTGCCGGCGCAAACGCCTCGCATTCGCCCGACCAATGATAGATCAGGAATTCTGCGTTCGGCGCGAGCAGTTCGCGCTTTTTGCTAAGCGCTAACTCGCGATTCCGATCAATCAGTATTTGAATTCTGGGGCTTACTTTAAATTTACAGATTTCTTTCATGACTCTCCTTTACCTCCCCTTGGTATATTGTTCAGCCGCGCTTGCGGGCAGAATTGCGCACAGAATCCAACACAATAGCTACCAGCAGCACGATGCCGAGAATAATCTTTTGCCAGAACGAATTAATGCTCAGCTGATTCATGCCGTTTTTCAACACGCCCATCAGCAATGAGCCGAACAGCCCGCCCCATATGTTGCCCTCGCCGCCGGTCATGCTTACGCCGCCGATAACCGCCGCAGCGATGCAGTCCATTTCGATGCCGTCGGCCAACGATGAACTGGATGAATTCATGCGGCCTGACAACACGATGCCGGCGACGGTAGCCAACAACCCGTTAATCATATACGCATACATGCGCGTGCGCTGGATATTGATGCCCGAAAGCTGCGCTGCGTTGATATTTCCGCCCATGGCATACAGATTTAGACCGAAGCGAGTTTTGCTGAGCACAAACCAGGAGACAATGTAAATCAGCAACATGACCACGATACACACGGGAACCGCGCCAAATAACTTTCCCTGGCCTATCCAACGAGTAAAGGCAGGCATACCCAGTGAAGTGAAACCGCCGGTGAACACTGACGCCGCGCCCCGGTAAACCTCCATGAACGCCAACGTCACAATGATGGGTGCAAGATTAAACATTGATATGAAAAAGCTGTTGATTGCACCGCAGAGTACACCGATGACCAGTGACAACACGATAGCCAACCATGCAGGCATCCCCTGATTGACAAACATCTCACCGGTAAACGCCGCAGTAATGGCCAGTGTGGCCGCTACGGACAGGTCGATATTGCCCGAAATAATCAGGAAAGACATTCCAGCTGCCATAATTGCAATATACGCCACCTGCTGCATGACGCTCAAAATGTTCTTCGCACTCAAGAAATTAGGAGCGCATAGCGAAAGCACGACCACCAGAATTACCAGCGCGATGATTACCGATCCCATCGAATTGTTGAATACCTGCGATACCCTTCTCCACGCGCTCTCCTCGCGCGCCTGTGCATTATTACCTTTCATTGGTTCAAGCCTCCCGACTCGTAGCATATTTCAAAATGACTTCCTGGCTCGCATCCTCGCACGTGATTTCCGCCGTCTTTCGGCCCTCGCACATTACAATGATTCGATCGCTCATGCCCAAAATTTCAGGCATTTCGGAAGATATCATGAGCACGCCGATACCCTGTTCCACCAGATGATTGATGGCATTATAAATTTCCACTTTTGCACCCACATCAACACCGCGCGTCGGCTCATCCAGAATCATCAGGCTGCAATCACCGAACAGCCACTTGCCCAGCGATACCTTTTGCTGATTGCCACCAGAAAGCCCGGATACTTTCATCTGCATATTGCGCGTATTCAGATGCAGGCGTTCAGCCATTTCAAGACAATACTTTTTCTTCAGCGCTCTGCGAAATATACCATGCTTCTGAAACTTCTTGTAGTCCACCATGATCATATTGCTCTCAATGGACAACTTTTGCACCAGTCCTTCATCCTTTCGATCCTCCGAAAGCAGGGAGATACCGGCGCGAATTGCATCGCGCGGTTCGCGAATGTGCAACTCTTGTCCATTCAAAAATACCTTGCCGCCCGTTTTCGGCAACGCTCCGAAAATCGTCTTTGCCACCTCAGTACGACCAGCACCCACAAGACCCGCCATACTCAGTACTTCTCCCTCGTACAGCGTAAAATTCACATCCTCAAAATGACCAGCACTCGACAGATGCTCTACCCGCAATATTTCACGGCCACGCTCGAACTTTTTCTTCGGAAATTTCTCTTCTAAGGTGCGGCCCACCATTTTTTGAATGATTTCATCCACTGAAATCTGCCGTTCATGCAAATTTAGAACGTCCACCAACTTGCCATCGCGCAATATAGTGACCCTGTCGCCGATTTCATAGATTTCCTCCAGGCGGTGAGAAATGTAAATAATGCCGATACCCTGCGCCTTGAGTTTGCGGATTGTCTCAAGCAGCTCGTCAATTTCACGCTTGGTCAAAACCGCAGTCGGCTCGTCAAATATAATCAATTTGGCGTTGATGGATAGTGCCTTTGCAATTTCCACCATCTGGCGCTGTGCCACACCCAAGCGGCTCACCTGTTCCGTGGCACTGAAGCTCGCTCCCAACGAATCTAGCAATTCTCGGCTGCGCCGAATCATTTCTGCACGATCAAGCGTATGTGGAAAGCGTTGCCGAGTGATTTTATTGGATATGAAGATATTTTCATACACCTTCATCTTGGGCATCAGATTAAACTCCTGATACACGGCACTGATGCCGTTGCGCTGTGCATCTATCGCCGATCGGCAACGGTACTCCTGCCCGTACAGTTCCACAACGCCCGCGTCATGGCTATATGCGCCCGTGATAATCTTAATCAGCGTGGATTTTCCGGCGCCATTTTCACCGAGTAGCACGTTCACTTCACCTGCGCGCAGCTCAAAATCTACACTGTCCAGTGCTTTTACCCCCGCAAAAGCTTTGCTTATCCCGTGCATCTTCAGAATTGTTTCGCCCGGCGCACAATTCGCCTGGATCATAAATCGCCTCACCTCTCTGGAAATGGTTTGTACCTGCTTGTGATGCCATCGTCCACAAAAATCGGAACCGATGTCGCGTCAGTTCAGCCGCGCGCTGACGGCATGCGACAGCATCGGTTCCGATGCATGGCGGAGCAGATTACTTCACATACTCGGCCATGCCGCCTTCTACGATGTATTCTTCCATATTCTCAGGGGTAACGATCTTCGCATCCAACACTACGGTTTCACTCATTTCACCGTCAACCGATTTGATCGCTACATCCACAGCGTTACGCGCCAAATCCGCAAATGGCTGCGCAACATCCATCGCAACCCGGCCTTCGCGCATCAGCGACAGGGCATCGCCCGCGCCGTCAAAGCCTACCAGCATCACTTCGCCAGTCAGACCGCGGGTTTCCAGCACGGAGCTGATTACCACCGTGGCGCCATCCCAACAACAGATAATTGCATCCACATCTTCGTTTAGAGAGGTCAGTGCGTCTTCGGCGCCGTTCATTGCGTTTTCGTCGGTCCAGCCTTCGCACCAAACCTCAAAGATTTCAATATCCGGATAATTCGCGCTCAGCGTTTCATAATAACCATTTCTGCGCTGCGTACCGGAAAGGTAGGTTGCGTCACCATTGATGAGAATAACCCTACCCTCACCATTGAGCGCCTGACCAACCCATTCTGCGCCCTGCGCTGCGGCAGAATAATTGTCAATGCAGATGACGTTCGTACCCTTCGCACCGCTGGGAGAATCCATTTCAATGCACAAAATGCCGGAATTTACTGCATCCTCAATCGCGCTGATCAGCGTTGTATCCGCCGCACCGAACAAAATTGCATCCACACCCATGTTGCGCAAATCTTCAAAGCAGGCAAGCCAGGAGCTGGTATCACCCATACCCGCAGTCATATATTTCAGATCCACACCGCGTTCCTTGGCCGTATCCTGAACAGTCTTATTCATGATCAACCAGCCCTGGTTGGTCAGGTTGGCGCAAATATAACCCAGTGTTATGTCACCGTCCGTCTCCGCGAACGCGAACGACGTCAACAGCATCGCAATTGCCAGCAGAATCATCAGCATCTTTTTCATTGTTCTCCACTCCTAAGTCATTCTTTATTTTTGGCAGGATGCAAACCTGCTCAAATTCAAGGCGAATCAATACTTATTGCAAACGCAATTCGTGACATATGATGATTTCACATTTAAAATACGCATCTTGTCATTTGTTATAAAACAACCATTATATGACATTTTATGAAGTTTTGCAAGTGAGTTTTCGACAAGTTCTATATGAATTATAAATTTCAGCATAACAAAAAGCAACCGCCTTTTGTTCCCTTACGGTTGCAATTTGTGCCCTTTTGCATATTCAGATGGACTCATACCGTGATATGTTCTAAACGTTCTTGAAAACACTTTTTTGTCTGTAAATCCCAGCGTTTCACACACATCGCCGATATTGTAACCGAACTTGAGCATGTTTGCAGCCCGCGACATGCGCACAACTTTCAAATACTCGCCGGGAGAAAGACCGTATGCGCTCTTAAATTTGCGCGTAAAATAGGAACGCGTATAGCCAAAATGGCTGGAGAGATGGTCTACGCCGATTCCTTCATGTATGTGCTCCTCTACATAATGTTCGATGCCATTAAACGCTCGGTTAGCGTACTGGAATTCAACGCGACGTTCCAGCATGTACAACAACAGCGCTGTCGCATGCTGCATTTCATTTCCGGGTTGAGGCAATGCAGCCACACACTTCCAAAGGTTGATCAACCGCATGAAATCCGCATCTTTACCAGGATCAAAATCTATCAAATCATTGAGCAGGTCTGGTACCACTTCAAAATGACACCAGAGCACGCGCAATGGGTCGTCAGGATTGTGTGTGAGTCCATAATACTTCGCCTGAGATGGAAATACATACAAATGCCCCGGCTCAAGGTGCAATTCCCGGCTTTCATCCCGATAATAAGCTTCGCCACCAAGAATGTAATACATGCGATGGTAGCTGTAACGCAGCATAGGTACATTCCAGTTCCGCTCGCACAGAATTTCACAGCCCTCCAACAGGTTTATGGCTTCAAAACGCTTGCGCGCTTCCAAAGGATATATTTCGCGTGTATCCACTTCATGCGCGTTTTGAATCATATGCATCCCCCTGCAACACCTGTTCTGAAACCTTGGTCTACTGTCTCAAAAAACTCTATACCTTCCTAATTGTTATTATAGCATCAAAACATCCTGCGTACCACCATGAATACATGATGATCGCCCTATTTTTGTCATTTTCAGACCGGAATGTGAATATATATTTGAATGTAGGCATTTATTTCAAAGTTGTTACAAAACCATTGACGCATGTAATAAAAAGACGTATAATTGCTGAGGATAAGGAGGGGATATATGATGCGGAAGGTTCTGATAGCGATGCTAGCGCTGGCGGTACTGGCTGCACTGCTGCTTCCCTCCGTGAGCTTTACCGAGGATCGGGCGACAATCCGGCTGGCGCGCACCATTTACGCACTGGGACGAAACGAAAGCT
Organism: uncultured Clostridia bacterium; assembly: GCA_934645275.1. The sequence continues at coordinate 1,241 of CAKUDW010000070.1, read as the reverse complement.
ACGAAACCAAGCTGGCGCTGGGCTCGGTGGTAATGAATCGCGTGAACAGTGGCTGGTTCCCAAACGATTTGAATGGCGTATTGAGCGATCAACAACAGTTCCCCGCCGGTAAGCGCTACGATGACGATAGCCTGCGTGCGGCGCATGCGGTGCTCTCCGGCAAGCGCACGCTGGATACCGACGCGCTATACTATCAGGCTGCGGATGCACCGAACGTTTGGGATGAAGAAACACTCTGCCGCCGTGTTGGCAACTATAACTTCTATTATTTGAACGGCAACAACTAAGATTGTCGGCGTCTCTTTGCAAGAGCCGACGACCCGCAAAACGCTGGTTTTGCTAATTCTTGTCCTTCAATCATAACCACCGGCTTAGCCGGTGGTTTGACTAAGCCCTGTAAGGACATAAGACCGGCAGCGCTCACGCGCTCTGAAAGCTTGTCTTTTGCACCACTTGCTTTACCACTGCTTATAGTAGTTGAATACTTCCATTGCAATGTTGGCGCAGGATCATTATCTTCTTATCGGAACAGGGTTTGACGCATAGACTCATAGCTATAAGCTTTTCTGACCTCCGCTCGAAGCGGGGTTTTCTTTTGACAAAAAGCACCCTGCTTCTCATTTCAGAAGCAGGGTGCATATCGTTCCCTTATGCAATCGGCTGGCCATTCTTATCGAACAGCGGCAGCTTTTCCAGATACACCAGATCGGCACGCTTCGTAGCGTCACCCTCGGCAAGAATTGCCATGCGGCCGACGATTTTGCCGCCCGCCTGATGCACCAGTTCCTCCATCGCGTGCAGGCTCTCGCCGGTGGAGATCACATCGTCCACGATCAGCACGCGCTTACCGCGCATGTATTCGGCGTCCTTACCGTCCAGGCAGAGCGTCTGCACATGGTCGGTCGTAATGGAGCGCACCTCGGCAGTGAACACGTTCTTCATGTACAGCTTCGGACTCTTGCGCGCCAGAATGTAACGACGATTGCCCTGAAGGCGCGCCATTTCACAGATCAATGGAATGCCCTTGGATTCGGCGGTAATCATCACGTCGTGCTCGGGCGCACGGGCGTTCAACGCCTCGGCACAGGCGGTGGTCAGCTCCGGGTCTCCAAAGATTACAAACGCGCCGATGTTCAGCTCGTCGCTGATGGGGCACAGCGGCAGCTCGCGCTCGCAGCCCGCAATGGTCATCTTATAATACATATCCTTCATGAAAGCTCATCTCCTGCCATATTTCTCTA
>CAKUDW010000069.1 GCA_934645275.1 uncultured Clostridia bacterium | reverse complement strand
GTGTTTGGGCCGATCTGACAGAGACACGCCGACAATTCTTAGGCTTGACAGATAAACGATCGTTTGCTATAATCTTAGTAAACGACCGTTTATTCGTATTCAAAAGGAGTTTTTTGTACATGAACGAAACCGGTACCCGAGAACGCATACTGCATGTAGCGCTGAATCTCTTTGCGCAGGACGGCTATGAAGGCGTATCCATGAGTGATATTGCCGGGCAGCTGGGCATCACGAAGGGCGCGCTCTATCGGCACTACGCCAGCAAGCGCGCCATTTTCGACAACATTCTGGCGCGCATGGCGCAGCTTGACGCTGAGCGTGCGCACGAATATGCGCTGCCAGAAGGCGTCATTGCCGAAATGCCCGAGGCATACCAGCAGGCTGCAATGGCGCAGCTTTTCGCCTTCAGCCGCGCGCAATTTCAATACTGGACTCAGGAACTCTTCCCCGCCGCCTTCCGCCGAATGCTGACGCTGGAACAGTTCCGCAGTGCGGAAATGAACAAGCTCTACCAGCAGTATCTCTGCGCGGGGCCGCTTGAATATACAACTGATTTACTGCGCGCGTGGAACTTTGCAGGTGCGCAGCAGATGGCGCTTGAACTGTACGCGCCGATGTTTTTCGCCTACGCGCTGTACGACGGCGAAAATGGCGTTGAAGTGGCCAATGCCCTGATGAATGCGCACTTCAATCGCCTTGAAGCGGCGTGGTCCACTGGCGAAAGGGAGGGCTGATTATGGATATACAGGCGTGGGGATTCACGGCTCACTTCGCGGCGTTGGCGAACGATCACCCCGATCTCGTGCCCGCAAGGGTCATTTCGCAGGAGCGGGGCAGCTGGCGGGTAGTACATGCCAATGGTGAGCAGAGTACCCAACTTTCCGGACGCTTCCGCTTTGATGCAGCTGCCGAAAACCACCCAACTGTCGGCGACTTCGCGATGCTGGAAGTGGACAATTCCGGCGGCCCTGCGCTGATTCGCGCGCTGCTGCCGCGCAGGAGCGTCTTTCTGCGCCGCGCGGCGGGCGAGGCGCGGCGGGCCCAGGCCGTCGCCGCAAACGTCGATATTGCGTTCATATGCATGTCGCTAAACCAGAATTTCAACCTGCGGCGGTTAGAGCGCTACCTTGCAGCGGCGTGGGAGAGCGGCGCAACCCCTGCTGTGCTGCTGACAAAGGCGGATCTCTGTGCTGACGCTTCAAAAAAGCGCGCCGAAGCCGCCGAGGTTGCCGTAGGCGTGGACGTAATGTGTGTCTCCGCACTCGAAGCGGACAGCTGCGACGCCGTGCGCGCCTATCTCGCACCGGGAAAAACCATTGCGCTGATCGGTTCCTCGGGCGTAGGCAAATCCACGCTGACCAATTATCTGCTGGGCGAGGCGCAACTTGCAACCGGTGAAATCCGCGGCGATGGGCGCGGACGACACACCACCACGCGGCGGGAGTTGATGCTGCTGCCCGGCGGCGGCTGCATTATCGACACGCCCGGCATGCGCGAACTCGGCATGTGGGACGCTGCGGACGGGCTGGAGCGTGCGTTTTCAGATATCGATGCGCTGGCGCAGGGCTGTCGATTTCGTGATTGTAGGCACAACGCCGAACCCGGCTGCGCAGTGCGCGCTGCCGTGGCTTCGGGACGGCTTTCGACGGCGCGACTGCAATCCTGGCGCAAGCTTCAGGCGGAAAATATCTACGGCCAGGCTGGCTATCAGACTGCGCGCACACAAAAATTCAAGGCCATCGCCAAAATCAACCGAAGCAATCCCAAAAAATAGAATATTGAGGTGAGACACAATGAAATACACCCGAAGCCTACGTTACAACACGCCTGAATTGCAAGCGAAGATTATGGGGCCAAATCCCGTAAAGCTGGAAGAGGAACTGCTGCAGGACCACCAGATTCCCCAAAACGCCGTCGTATGCGACCTCGGCAGCGGTCAGGGCCTGACCTCCGTGTTCCTCGCGAAAGAATACGGCTTTACCGTGTACGCTGCCGATCTGTGGAGCGATCCTGCGGAGAACCAGGCCTTTTTCGATTCACTCGGCGTTCCTGCAGGACAGATCATTCCCATGAAAGCCGATGCGACCAATCTGCCCTTCGAACCAGATTTTTTTGACGCCGTGGTCAGCACTGATTCCTACAATTACTTCGGCCGCGATCCCGCTTATCTGGACGATAAGCTGTTGCCCTTCGTGAAGCCGGGCGGACTGATCTACATCGCCATTCCCGGCATGAAGCGCGACTGCCACAACGCGCTGCCTGAAGTACTGCTGCGTTCCTGGACGCCAGAGCAGCTCGACTACATGCACGACGTGGCCTACTGGCAAAAAATGGTGTCGCAGTGCCGCGGCGCAGATATCATTTCCGTTTCGGAAATGGAGAGCAACGATGAAGTCTGGGCCGACTGGCTGAGACAGGACAATGAATACGCCGTCGGCGACCGCAAAACCATGGAAGCGGGCGGCGGCAAATACCTGAACTTCATCGCCATCGTATTGCGCAAAAAGGAGTAAGTTGGACATTCTTCATTCACAGCGCGGCAAAACCAGAGTACGCGGTAGACTCCAATGCAGATATGCTATATAATAAACTGCATAAAACATAAATTCAGCAGAACAAGACATATTAAAACGCGCCAAAACAAACCTTGTATGATTTGCTGAGGGGGGAACTGCTATGGGCACAAGCACGAGACGACGTATACTGGTTTTGTTGCAGCTGTTTGAAGAAAAAACGGATGAACAGCACACGCTGACCATGCCTGAAATTATTGCGGAGCTCAACCAATACGGCATTGTGGCAGACAGGCGGGTCATCTATGAAGATATTGAGCAGCTCTCCAATATGGGGCGGGAGATCATTCGTGAATCCACCGGAAAGCGCGGATACTTTTTAGCCGGCCGTCTATTCGAGGACCCAGAAATCAACATTATGGCTGACAGCCTGCGCGCTTCCAGTTTCCTTACGGAACAAAAAAGGGCACGCTTATTGTGCAAACTCGAAAAGCTCGCATCCCCTTCCCTGCGCGGCCGGTTCTCTGAAAGGGTGTTTCACTTTTCTGCTCCCAAAAGCGACAATGGCAATGTGCTATACATGGTTGATGCCCTGTCTCAGGCCATTGCGAGCAGGAAAGCGGTTTCCTTTTTTCATTATCGGTTGGATTATCACAAGCGGCGCGAATTCACCAACGGCGATCAGGCGTTTATCGTATTCCCGGAGGCGTTACTTTGGCACGACGGTCACTATTACTTGATTGCAGCCAATGAGAATTGGGATCATTTGCATTTCAGAATAGATCGAATAACCGATATTCGGGTTCTTGATTCAATGATTCGCAACGATAAACTATATAACAGCGATGAATTGAAGAATTACATTCGAAGTACCTTCGGACCCGAAGCGGGCAAACCTATACCGATTACACTGCTGTGCGAAAAGAGCTGTTCTGATGAGGTGTTTGAACGATTTGGCTTAAATATCGCGATCTATGGCATTACCGGCAATCACTTTAAAGCCGATGTTTCCGCTGCTCCCGGTGCTTTATTCTACGGCTGGGTTTTTTCACAAAATGGAAACGTAAGAATTCTATCCCCCGAATCTGTACGAAAGCAGATGTATCTATTTTCGTTAAAGTGCGCTGAAAATCATTCTCCGTAGCTGTACATATTTTTGTACAGCTACTTTGCTATAATGAGCTCAGAAAGCAGCGGAGGTTAAACGAATGAATAGAGAAAATTACAAAGAGGTTCTCAAGATACTCAAACGCGATCGAGTTTACAATTATGAAATCGGCGTATGTGACGGATTTATGGTTCGGGCTCGAATCAACATAGACAATTCAGGGAACCGGGCGAACTGTGTCCTTGAGCGCATCGTTTCCTACATAGACGCCATGCTGTATGACGTAGATACACACGAACCCGAATCAGTGACCGACCGCTTTGCATTTATCTTTAACGATGAACGCTATACGCTCAACATGGAATACATGACGCACGATTCTGAAGAGAAGGATTGGGCATACTGGAAAACGCTAAAATCACGCATTTTAAACGCGCAGGTCATTTATATCGAATATGGGTTCAGTACGGACGGCGACTATTCTCATGACTTGATAGATATTGGAATCAAGCGCATGTTAGACGACGTTCTTGCTGATGGCAAATTGGCGGATTGTGTGCGCGTGTATATCCAGATAGAAGTCGTCGACTACAGCTACTCTTACAATGACGGGCTGGTCGTCGACTACGGCTACTCTTACAATGACGGGCTGGATCAACACCCCAAGCGCTATCTCTGGTGCAACGGCATGCATAACGGCGAGTACATCTGTGGTGAAGTTCCTTTCGTGCAGGATGAGCATCTGATCCGCAGCTGTTCCGGATGGCGAGAATCCGGCGAAGGAACTGAAGAAGAGGGGGGCGTTATTCTTCGCCTGCACCCGCGCACTTCGCCTGCGCTGCTGGAACGCCTGCGCAAAGCAGCAAGGAACTTCGCCAATCGGGTAAACTGTTTCATGGATATCTGCCTGAACCTCGAAGAACACAGGCAGCATTGCCTGGAAGAAGGGTGGTATCCGGTTAACAAAGCAAAGCCAAGTGTAATGGATAAGATAATTGATGATAAGGAACAGCTGAATTTTCCGGATTTGCGCGCGTATTTTACGCCTGAAGAGGTTCATTCCCTGCTGGAACGCTATTCTGAAATAACCAACACCTATACTAAATATGCGGATCCAAGTTATACCGCCGATCAGCTTGAAAAAATCAAATTCACATGGGCGTTGGTTATCATGGAAGAACTTGAATGCAGCGGGCGCATGATCGAGCGAGAATATGAAAATTCCTGGTCCACACCAGTGTATTTGGGCGCGACTGAAGGTTTTCTGAAAGTGTTTTACAAAATACCGGACGCGCTTCGCGCTCGCTTGTTCGGCTATCGAGATTTCGAGCAAAAAACAGATCAATTTACGGGCGAGCTTCATCTGCTCCCCGCCCATGATTCCTCTGATTCCGATAGCGCTCGTTACATTTATGAGCATTCCGGCATTGGAGATATCAGCATTGCCGATGACAAAACCTATGGCTCGCTGTGGATAAACGGTTACTTCATTCGCATGGATATGGCTTATTTAAACGGAATCGAAGATGTCCGGTTAATGTGTGATTTTTTGAATGAGCTAAAAGAAATCGAACAGTTGGCGCAGAAGGAAACCGGAACCCCCCTTTCTTACCAAGATTTAAAGTGGTACTATGTGTCCATCACAGATGTATGGTGCCGTTATCTGGAAGAGGAAAATGTCGATACGGCCAACATATCGAATGAACAGTGCGCAGATATGGACGTCTTAACCCATTTCTCGCGGCGCGAACTGGCTCAAAAAATGAGTGAAGCAGACTATGCTGATATGAATCAAATATATTTGGATTCCCAGGCATTGAATGAGGGTGACTCTGTTTACTTTGAATCCGTAAACAGCGACAACTGGGCTCGCCTGCGCTTCCGCTTGGAAGACGGTAAATTCATCTATGAAGTGGCCAGCGCAAATCAGGAAGGAGGACAGATATGATTTTTGATATTGAAAATAATGTGCTTACCGGCATTCGCGGCGATGAAACAACCATCGAAATTCCACAAGGCGTTGTACAAATCAACAGAGCTGTTTTTAATAAGAGTACAGCTCGAAATGTAATATTTCCCAAATCCCTGAAACGCATTTGCAGACAAGCGTTCTATGACTGTGAAAATTTGGAATCGATCTGGCTGCCGGATAGCGTAGAGCGCATCGATGCAGCTGCATTCGCCAACTGCGAAAAGCTTAAATCTATTCATCTACCGCAATCCCTAAGGCGCATTCGCAACAGCTGTTTCATTCGAAATCTCGCGCTTGAAAGGATTAGCATTCCAGACTCCGTAACCCGCATCGGTCCCGGTGCGTTTTACAATTGCAGCTCTCTTGAAGAGGTTTTATTACCTGCGTCGCTGAAAGAAATCCTGGAAGAAGCCTTTAGATATTGTAAAAAACTCGAACAAGTCGAGATTCCTGAAGGGACACAGTATATCGGCGCATATGCCTTTGCGGAATGTTCTAACCTTGAAACCCTTATACTGCATGAAGGCATTGAAGAAATCGACAACGTTGCTTTTCTTGGATGCGCGCATCTGACCCGTATCGTCCTTCCGGCATCGTTGCGCCAAATCAGTGAAAGTGCCTTCACAAACTGTCAAAACCTGCGCGAAATTCACATGCCGGCGGATGTGCAAATCTATGAGGATGATATGGTAGATATCAATGATAATGGTGCCTGCGCTGTTCGAACCGGTATGGGGCGCGTCTATATGTATTATGATCCTTTTGTCGCGCAAAAGCAACCTGGGAACCACTTTAAAGGCTGCAACCGTGCCACTGTTATCTATGATTAATCTAATGCCGCAAAGCTATCAACAGGGGGCGTGCTGTCAAGCACGCCCCAACTTTATCGTGAGCCGCGATATTGTAGTTGCTTTCTTCTTCTCGCCTCAAACTATTCCAGCCACAGCAAACGCACCAGGCCGATGACTGCCAGATGCAGCGGATAGTAGATATAGAACAGCGGCTTCAGCATGCCATTCAGTGCCGGATTGCCACGCCGTCCGCCATACAGTGCGAGCAATGGAATGGCGAGCACCGCGCCGAGCTGAAGCGCGCCATATACCGGATCCAGCGCAAGCGCGTACACCAGCGCGTAAATCGCCACATAAAACAGGCACCATGCAATCTGCCGTTTTGGCTTGCCGCGGTTGCTGCCGATGGAGAGTATGCACAGCGCGGCAATGCAGCTCCAATCCGCCGGAAAAGTCAGCGCGCAGATCAGCAGCACGCACAGCGCTTTCGTCGCCGCACCAAATCGCCTGCTATCGTTCACGCAGAGCATTGCGAGCCCGCCCAGCAGCGACCAGACCACGCCGGTCTGGTTCAGCACGCTGCCATCATAGAAGGGAATGAATGAGCGCCAGTCCACAAAATCATTCGAGGCGAACAGATACGCAAAGTGCGAAACCACTGCCAGCGTCAACAAGCGCCATGCGTATTTCTTCACGCTGCGCGTGTGATAATATCCCTCCGCAATGAAGAAACACATAATGGGGCAGGTAATCCTGCCTGCCAAATGCATCAGCAACGGTAATGCCGCGCGCGGATAGCCTGGAAACAACAGCCATGCCAGATGATCAATCGTCATCGCCGCAATCGCAATCAGCTTCAGCGCGTTCGCGCTCAGGCAACGCGTCTCTCCTACCCTATTCATGCGGCGCAGTGTTCAGTCCGCCAGACTTCACCAGCATCATCATTGCCTGAAACTCCGTACTAAGCATTTTGCTCAGCTGCGCCTCCGAAAAGCGGCACACGCCCGTGGCACACAGCGCGCCCACGCCAAAGGTGTATATCCATACGTTTTCAAACAGCAGCCGCGCATCGGCATTGTTCAGTCCGTAATCCGTGCAGATGGCGTCGACGCAGCGCCCGGCCGTGACACCAAGCTCGCCAAACACATCGTTAAAGTTGACGGCGTGCGGATTCTCCTGCATGAACAGCAGCTGAAAGAGCTTGGGCTCTTCGCGCGCAAAGAGCAGCATCTGCATGCCAACCTGCTTGAACACCGGCGTAAGATGCATGGCGCGCCCGGCGTAGGCTTCGAAGCGCCGCATGGCCGCGTCACGCATTGCGCCCTGAAGTTCCTCCATGTTCTTGAACACCGTGAAAATCGGCCGGGCAGAGCTGCCGAGCTGGTCGCCAAGCTCGCGCGCCGTGAGCGCATCCGGGCCCTTTCGAGATACGACGTCCAACGCTGCCGCAACGATTTCTTCCCGCGTAAATTTCGGTTTAGGGGGCACTTTTATTCCTCCGATGCATATTCAACGTTCTTTAATATATACGTTTTGAAACATACGTTTTAATCATAGCCGCAACTTGAGCTGCTGTCAATGCCGTTTTTTACTTAAACCGGCATGGCAAAGTCGACCGGGATAGCCAGAGCGTTGTGGGTGTCTCTTTGCAAGCACCGCCGGCCCATAAGACTTCAGTTTTGCTAATTCTTGTCCTCTAAACAAAGCCGCTCCGAAGCAAGCCTCGGAGCGGCTGAATAAAATGCAATCAGAATTTGTAATCGATGCCCAGCAGGTTCTTCATGATTTTGCCAATGTCTGCCTGCGAACCATAGAAAAACCAGAGGGATGTGGTACTGTTGGAATGGTCGCGCCCGGAATCCAGACCGATGGTCGCGCCGCCGTTTTCAAACTCAGCAAAGCCGCCGGTCGGACCGTTGTCATTATAATAGTAGGTAGAGCAGCCGCGATCCCCCAGATTTCCCCACGGCTCGGAGCAATAGGGAATGGACGGATCATTATAATAGTTGCGCACCATCAGATGCCAGTCATCGCCCCACGGCTTCAGATAGGCCATGCGGCCGAAAGTCTGCGCCGAGCGATACGTTACCTTGTACTTGCGGTCGCCGGTCACATCCAATTCCACATAACCATCGCGCACCCGCTGCATCTCTTTCACCGGCTCGTAGTAATCCACGAAGTCAAATTCGCCGAAGAAGGGCGTGATGAATTTACCGCGCGGGTTGACTTGGGACACGACCCAGGGTTCCAGATACATCTTCGTTTCAGGCAATGTGTCGCGCAACTCGATATCCTGCGTATAGCCGCAGTAATCCACGTTCAAATCACGCAGTCCCTTCAGGCTGCTCAGCGGATTGAGCGCGGGCATATAACGGCGATGAATTTCAAACGACTTTCTTGCGCCGTTGTTCAAATCGCTGAGCGTGACGCTCTGGTTGAGCTCGACAACGCCATCCGCCTGGGAAAGCGCATAGTCGCCGGGATCGAGCGCACCCTGCACCGTATAGGTTGCATCGAACAGTTCGGGGGCCTCGCAGAAGAAGCGCAGCTCGGGATTGACCCAGAAGCGCTCGCCGCCCAGATTCCAGTTTCTGGCCTCCACCAGTG
>CAKUDW010000068.1 GCA_934645275.1 uncultured Clostridia bacterium | reverse complement strand
GGCCAGAACATGGTCATCGCCCACTGTGCGGCCGATGTAGAAACCTACATGCAGCGCATTCTCTCAGGCGGCATTGAAAATCCCGTGCTGGTGGATAAATATATGCCCGGCGTTGAGCTTGAGGTAGATGTGATTTCTGATGGCGACGACGTGTTGATTCCCGGTGTAATGGAACACATCGAGCGTGCAGGCGTACATTCCGGCGATTCCATTGCCGTGTATCCGCCCTACAATATCAGCGACCGTATGCTGGAAACCATCGTTGAAAGTTCTACGCAGCTGGCGCTGGCGCTGGGGACGAAGGGTCTTGTGAACATACAGTACCTGATTTACGGCGGTGAACTGTACGTGATCGAGGTTAACCCGCGCGCATCGCGCACGATTCCTTACATTTCCAAGGTATCCGGCGTACCTATGGTGGATATCGCCGCGCGCGTGATGGTCGGCCAGAAGCTCAGAAATATCGGCTGCGGTACGGGCCTGCATCAGTCACCGCCCTACTGCGCGGTGAAGGTGCCCGTATTCTCCTTTGAAAAGTTGCTGGATGCCAACAGCTATTTGAGCCCTGAAATGAAATCTACGGGCGAAGTGCTGGGCATTGGCCGCGACATGCCCGAGGCGCTGTTTAAGGGCCTGGTAAGCGCGAATTTCCACATGCCCGAGCCGGGCCGCGAGACCGGCGTTCTGCTGAGCGTCGATGAATACGACTATCTGGAAATCCTGTCCGTAGCGCGTAAATTCCACGACCTGGGCTGCCACCTGTATGCCACCAGCGGCACGGCGCGCACCATCGCTACGCTGGGCATTCCAGTGAACACGGTAGAAGATATTCATGATTACGCTGCCACCCGCGCTCTGCTCGAAAGCGGCGCGATTCACTACATCATCTACACCGGTGCCCTGTTGGATGCGACGCTGGAGGATTACATCCACCTGCACAAACTGGCGCTAATGCACAAGATCGCCTGTCTGACTTCTCTGGACACTGCAAACGCGCTGGCAGACATCATCGCCAGCCGTTACAACCAGCTCAATACCGAGCTGGTGGACATCGCTCACCTGCGCGAGTCTCGCCAACGGCTGCAATTTGCGAAGATGCAGTCCACCGGCAACGATTATATTGTCATCGACAACCGCAACGGCGCGATCGAATATCCCGAATCGCTGTGCGTGCGGCTGTGCAGGGCGCACTACGGCGTAGGCGCAGACGGCATCGCGTTGATTGAAAACTCTGACGTGGCTGATGCAAAGATGCGCATGTACAATCGCGACGGTTCCGAAGGTCTCATGGCGGGCAACTGCATTCGCTGCATGGGCAAATATCTGTATGATTCCGACATCGTGCGCAAAACCGAGCTGAACATTGAAACCGCCAGCGGCGTGCATCACCTGCGGCTCTACACACAGAATGGCCGCGTAAGCTCCGTATCGGTGGACATGGGCATGCCTGATCTCGCCCCATCCAGTCTGCCCTGCACGCTGCCTGTGGCGCGTGCAATTCGCTATCCCGTGCGCATCGGCGGACGGCTGTACAACATTAACTGCGTCTCCATGGGTAATCCGCATTGCGTGATATTTACCGATGAGGTGGATGCGCTGGATCTCAGCGCCATCGGCCCGCTGTTTGAAACGGCGGAAATTTTTCCTGAGCGCGTGAATACGGAATTTGTGCGCGCCGTAAACGGCAGTACGCTGAGGATGCGCTGTTACGAACGTGGCAGTGGTGAAACCATGGCCTGCGGCACCGGCGCGTGTGCCGCCGCGGTGGCCGCAATCGAAAACGGTTTATGCCGCGCGGATACGGATATCAATGTTCAGGTACCTGGCGGCACGCTCACTGTGCGCTGCGAGGCGCGCGGTGTAACGCTGCACGGCAACGCCGAATTGGTGTACGAAGGCTCTATCGAAATCTGACGGGCACATATTCGGGCCGCCGGTCTTAATCGACCGGCGGCCCAACATCATTTTTGCCAACCCTCACACTTGGATAAATCCAGTGCCAGACACATCTCATTATTCTTAGATATTTTTTTGCGCCATGTCCGCAGCCATTTCAAGCGCACGGACGCTCTGCTCCATATCCGGATAATCCTGAATGCGCTGCCTATATTCCTCCGCCAGTGAAACGATTTCGTCGAGCGCATCGCCCACGTCGTCGTCACTGTCCGCCTGCGCGCATTCCAACAAATAAATCGAATCCTCCAGCTGCGCGTTCAGTTCGTCCATCTCGTCGTCGCTCGCGAATTCATCCAATTCGTCCAGTATGCTGCGAAAGCGTTCTACGAATCCCCTTATTGCGCTGTCGTTCATTTTCTGTCACTCCTCCCATGATTCAAAGTATAAACGCATTGGCGCAAAATTTCAACGTTTCGGAATATTTTCCTTGGCGCATCCTGCAAAATGTGATACACTTATATATAGTTTATCAGTTTTGAAGGGAGCGTCTACCTTGAAGAGAGAAACTACCGCTTCGATCCGAAAATGGCTGTCCATCGCCGTGGTATTGGTCTACGCCGTCGGCCTCGTACTAATGCTCGTGGGCTACTTCGGCCAGGGCCTTTCTCTGTGGTTCGTATCCACTGCCGGTGGCGCGCTGCTGCTCTACGTGAAGCGCACGCAGGAAAAGAAGGCCGCAGACGAGAGAGCGATTGAGGAAGAAGAGGCTGCCTATCAGAAAAAGCTGCGCGAAACGCAGGGAAACGGAGAACGCAAATAATGCGCATGCGCAGGAAGGCCTGGACGGAGCCGCTGCTGGACAACTGCGAATATCTGGTGAGCGCGCCGCGGGAATATCGCGGGCGCTGGCGTGAGCGTTTCATGCGCCCAGATAGGCCTCTGCACATTGAAATTGGCTGCGGCAAGGGCGTGTCAACCGTAAAAATGGCACACGAGAATCCAGACGTGAACTACGTTGCCATCGACGAGGTGCGTCATGTGCTGGCCGTAACCATCAAAAACGCACGGGCTGAGTACGGCGACGATCCCATAACGAACCTGACGCTTACCAATGTGGACGCCATGTTTATTCAGGATAGCTTTTCACCCGAGGACGGCGTGAGCCGCATCTACATCCAGTTTCCCAATCCCTGGAACGACAAGGCCAAGCAACACAAGCGCCGCCTGACGCACCCGCGCCAGTTGATGCAGTACCGAGGCTTCCTTGCCCCGGACGGCGAAATATACTTCAAGACTGACGATGCGCCCCTGTTCGAGGCTACGCGACGCTATCTGGCGCTCTGCGGCTTTGAAATCGACTACCTGACAAACGACCTGCACGCCTCGGGCTTTTCGCCGAACTATGTTTCGGAACATGAGGCACTCTACGCCGGGCGCGGCATGCCCATCCACTTTTTGATCGCCCATATGGTTGCGCTGCCTGAAGATTTCGACAACACCGTGGACGGTCGCCGCATCGACCGCGTGGAGCGCAGCGAAAAGCAGCGTGATCGCCGCGAGTATCGAAAGGATGATCTTCAATGAAAAGAACGCCCGTAATCTGGCGCATACTGCTGGGCGCAGTGCTGTGCGTGCTGATCGCCTTTGCCTACATCCATCCCAGCTTCAGCCGCGGCGAATGTGCAGCGCTGATCGCCCTTGGACAGCGCGGCTGCGAATATGTATACGGCACGGAAGGCCCGGATGTCTTCGATTGCAGCGGACTCGTACGCTATAGCTATGCCGTCGTTGGCGAAGATGTGATTCACAGCGCTGAGTTCATCGGTTATGACGACCGTTACCAAACCATCGAGGATGTGCGCGATCTGAAGATCGGCGACCTGATCTTCTTCGACACCATCGCCGATCGCGACAAGTGTGACCATGTAGGCATCTGGCTGGGGGCGAACCGTTTTGTGCAGGCCTCATCTACCGAAGCGAAGGTCATCATATCCAGCTTCAGCGATTCGTGGCTCGAAACCTATTCCTGGTGCAAGCACATTCTCACACCCTACGACTGCCCTGTGCTCAACGCGCTCGATGAGCGTCTGCCACAGCTGTAAAGCGCCTTCCATACCGCTTTTTATCTCCTTGCCTTTTCTGCAGAAAGCTCCGCCGCCATGGGGCGCGCCCAGGCGTACTGCTGCATGAATTCGCCGTGGTAGGCGTTGAGCGCCTCGGTCTTTCCCGCCTTGAAATCCATCAGGTCGCAATCAAACTGTGCGGTATCCAGATAGAGCACGCTGCGCTTGCGCTGAAGCACGCCATCCGCGCCCGCACCCTTAAGCGTATCACTGAGCGCCTTGATGGTCGTCCGGTAGCCAAGCCCCTGATCGCCGGTATCCGCCCAGAGCGTCGCCACCATTTCATGAATGGTCACTTCGCCACCCATGCGGCTCACACACAGCGCCAGCAATTCCTTCGCCTTCGAGGATTTGAAGCTGACCAACTGCCCGTCCACAAACAGATCAAAATGCCCGAAGGTGCGAAAGCGCACGCGCTTTTTCTGACGCTCGCTCAACAGCCGCGCACGCTCCAACGCGTCCAGAATATCCTCACGCTCGTAAGGCTTAAATACCACGAAATCCGCGCGAGCATGAATTGCGTCCGCGGAGTATTCCGGATGCGCAGTCACGAAGATTACAATCATTCCGGGGCGAAGCTGCCGCAAGCGGCGCGCCAGCTCAATGCCGTTCATTTCCGGCATGTCGATATCCAGCAGTGCGAAATCCACCGGATTTGTCTGCGCGTAGGCTAGCGCGTCCGTGGCGTTATCAAAGAAACCCGCCACTTCAAAGCCCGGCATATTGCCGCACTCAATTTTAAACAGGTTCAGCGAAAGCGGTTCATCGTCAACCAATATTACCTTCATTTGCGTCCTTTCCC
Source organism: uncultured Clostridia bacterium (assembly GCA_934645275.1). The sequence goes on along the minus strand of CAKUDW010000068.1, from coordinate 4,254 downwards.
TTCCTGTGAATCTCTTTGGGCGTATCGAGGCTCACGGTAATGCCGCCCAGTTCGTTCTTTTCAAATTTCAGCGGTGCAATGCCGTAAAACCCCAGCCGCGTATTCACATTCGCAATGGCTGTGGATTTTTTTTGTTTCTCGTGGATCTCCGTATCGGCGCCCTCGCCCGGGCCATTGTCGATCACCTCAATGTGGTAACCCTTCTGCGCTTCCCTACATTTCAGCACCACGCGGCCGCCGCCGCGTCGGCGCTGCACGGCGTGAATCACCGCATTTTCCACCAGCGGCTGCACTGTAAGCGGGAGGATTTCGAAATCCTCGGTTTCCACATCAAATATCATTTCGAAACGTTCGCCCAGCTGCGCCTGTTTGATATCCGTGTAGGCGCGAATGGAGCGCAGTTCCCTCGAAAAGGGCACCGTCTCCTGCATGCGCTCCACACCGTCCACGCGATAACGAATGTACTTTGCAAAGTCGCCGGTCATCTTGTAAGCCTTGTCAGCGTCCATGCGAATCAGCGCACGAATAGAATCCAGCGTGTGGTAGAAAAAATGGCTGGTAATCTGTATGGTAGCGATTTCGCTCTTTGAAACCTCCAGCGCGGCCTCCAAACGGATTTGCTTTGCCTGCGCTACCACCACTGCGCGAATCACACGGTAAACCATCACGTAAATATTGCCGAACAGCGCCAGGTACACCAGCCACGATATGGTATCCGTAAGATAATAGCGTACCGCGGCATAACCCACTGCCAGCGCCATCAAGCATACCAGCACGCGGTTCTGCTGCCTGAATTCCAATATAAAGGTATACACGATGATTACGGCACACAGATCGCGCGTGACAACCGTCATCTGCGGCGACTCAAGCACGCCTGTCAGCTGAAGCGCCAGTACCAGCGCCAGATTCAGCAAACTCGCCAGATGCAGTCCCAGCGCGATTTTGCGGCTGAGCCCCTTGTGTACGCGCATCAGATAGCGCGTGTACATCACCGGACAAAGCATGAACGCGACATCCTGAATCAGCACATAATTAGAACCGCCGTACACATTCATCAGCAACGTGGTCTGCTTTGAAGTGAGGAACACCGCCAAAACCACCATGAACAAGCTCAGTGAATAGAGGCCTGTGCTGCCGATAACATAATAGCGCATGATGACTGCCACGAGCGAGAATATGATACCGATGAACAGTATTGCCAGCCCCGCCACAAAATGCGGTACTGTCTTCATCTGCACCAACCGGTCAATTTCCTCTGCGCTGCCATAGCGGCACTCGGGAATCAGATTTGCAAACTTAGAATAGGGTGTGGCCAACTCAATCTGAAGCTGCGCGCCCGAACTGCCCGAAGGAAGGCGAACGACATTCCACTGGCTCGGCGCACAGGATGTCATCTTCTCTGCTTCCGGCTTAGTGAGCCGGTATATGCTGCGACCGTTCAGTTTAACCTCCACATCGGCATAAGATGTATAAAAGGCTATGGCCTGTGCATCGTCAAATGCATCAGGCAGCGTGGCGCGCATTACAGTTTTTTCCCCGGGCGCGCGCATGTCGCGCGCCGGCAACGCTTCCACAGCCGCTCCATTCAACGTCCAACCCTGCGAAAGAGTGCCAATTCCGGCGTCGAGTCGCCCATAGCACAGCGCAGCGGTGCAGCAATAGTACAGCAACGCCAGCGCAATTAGAAAAATGGGCAACATCTCCCATATATGCCGCCTTTGCCGCTGAGTCATTGCATCGCCCCCCTGTTGATATCTGATATTCTACCACATAACTATGTTCGGCTTCAAGCCGTTCGCGCATAAACATCACCTGAGCTTAACCGCCATTGGATAGCGACCGTGGCGATCGCGTTATATGATTTGACTATATTACATTCGAATCGAGATATTATATGAGTGAAATGAAATTCTCTGAGCTTGGACTCATCCCCGAAATGCAACGCGCCATCGATGAGATGGGCTTTGACTGTGCGACCGACATTCAGGCCGAGGCCATTCCGCGTATCCGCGAGGGCCGCGACATCATCGGTAAATCGCAGACCGGCACGGGCAAGACGCTGGCTTTCGCCATTCCCGCCATTGAGAAAATAGACCGCAGCGAAACCGAAACCAGCGTGCAGGCGCTAATTCTGTGTCCCACGCGTGAGCTGGCGCAGCAGGGCTGCGATGAAATCAAAAAACTGACGCGCTTCATGACCGATATCTGGGTCACGGACGTGTATGGTGGCGCGCCGATGGATCGACAAATTGCGCGACTGAAAAAATGCAATCTGGTTATCGGTACGCCTGGCCGCGTGATGGATCACATGCGCCGCGGCACGCTAAAGCTGGACAATGTAAAGTTGGTCGTGCTGGACGAAGCGGATGAAATGCTCTCCATGGGCTTTCGTGAGGATATTGAAACCATCCTAAAGGATGTGCCCGAAACGCGACAGACGGTGCTCTTTTCCGCCACCATGCCCCCGGCCATTCTGGAAATTACCGAAACCTACCTCACCGAGCCGCACATCATTGAAATTAACCGCGAGCAGGTAACACTGGAAAACATCCGTCAAACATATATTGACGTGCCTATGGGTCGCAAGCTGGACGCGCTGAACCTGATTCTGCGCGCATATGAACCGAAGCTGTGCATGATTTTCTGCAATACGAAGCTGATGGTCGAAGAAGTGACGCAATACCTGAGCCGAAACGGCTTTCTGGCCGAAGCGCTGCACGGCGACTTGAATCAGAGCCAGCGCACGCGCGTGATGGACGCGTTCAAATCTGCGCGCATACCGCTGCTGATAGCCACAGACGTGGCAGCGCGCGGCATCGACGTGAACGACATCGACTACGTCATCAATTATGACGTGCCCGGTCATGACGAGTATTACGTTCACCGCATCGGCCGTACTGGCCGCGCGGGCAAGGAAGGCTGCGCCATAACCATCTGTTCCGGTCGCCGTCAATATTATATGATTCGCGATTTGGCACGCATGGCCAAATCTGAAATTACACAGGCACCGATTCCCACCGTGGCCGAAATCCGTGAAAAACAGCGTGCACGCCAGCGCGATGCGCTGATGGGAATTATAGAAAGCGGCGTTGACGCGCCGTACCGCGAAATGGCTGAAGCACTGATCGAAGCGGGCTGCGATGCGGAGACCATTGCCGCGGCGGCCATGCAGGCGGCCTGGAAACGGGAGGAGTTGCAGCTTCAGGATATCACCTTCGAACGTCGCAGCACCGATGGTGGACAGTATCGCCGCATCGTCATCAGCCTCGGACGGCGCAACCGCATCGCGCCCAACCATGTGGTCAGCGCTGTGGCCGAGAAGGCGAACATCCCGGGCCGTGAAATCGGCAAGATTGAAATCTATGATGATCACTGCTTTGTTGGCGTACCCGCCGGCCGGGCTGAACAGATCGTGCGCGCGCTGCGTGGCCTGAAAATATGCGGCCTTCCCGCCGCCGTGCGGCTGTACCAGGAAAAGAATGCGCCTTCCGCTCGCCCTCGCACCAGTTCCAGGGACGACCGCTCCGCGCAAGCTGAAAAGCACAATCCGCAGCCGCTTCAGTCAGCCGTGCGCCGCGGAAAAATCAAATTGTCTGAGGAAGCCCGGGCGCGGCTCCTGGATTCCAGCAATCTTAGCCGCTTCGAAATTGCTCCCGAGAAGGGAGCCGACCGGCATCCCGAAAGAACACCGTCGCGCAAGGCCGAACCTCGCGAGCGCCACCGCGACAGGCGCGAACCACAACGCCGCTCAAGCGAACGTCCCCACAACGGCAAGAACAACGATCGCGGTTCTCGCCGCCGTGATAAGCGCCGGTAATGCCCACGGAAAATACCGGCGCACCGCTTACAACGCCATGTCCTTTTGGTCCAGTTGTTCTTACGCCGGCGTTTTTCTCAGTGCATACAAGGAGTTGTCGGTATATTCCTTTGAAATCTGCCGACCCGCAAAACTTTGGTTTTGCTAATCCTTAGCCCCTCTTAGATAACACAACAGCCACAGTGGAATAAACCACTGTGGCTGTCTACAATCATATGATTCCCGCCCGTTAACGGCGGAACTCTAATTCGTTATTGATTAATAACGGCTCTGGCGCTGGGCCTCGAAGCACGCACGGCAATATACCGGACGATCTCCGCGGGGCTGGAACGGCACCTGAGTGGGCTGGCCGCAGCCATCGCAAATCACATCGTACATCTGACGCTCGCCACCACGGTTGGCACCGCCATTGGCCTGACGACGGGCAGCACGGCAAG
>CAKUDW010000067.1 GCA_934645275.1 uncultured Clostridia bacterium | reverse complement strand
CTGGGTGTAGCGCAGTTTGGTAGCGTGCTTGAATGGGGTTCAAGAGGCCGGAAGTTCGAATCTTCTCACCCAGACCAGTTAAGTGGTGAAAATCGTTGGTTTTCGCCACTTTTTTATGGCGATTTTGAGCATATAGACGAAATTCTCGGTTCGGTTCATTCCCTTTTAGTCCGCCTAGTCCGTCTAGTTTTTTGTGTATGTAGTCAAAATGTAGTCAGCTCCGTAGTCAGTTTTTAGGGTAGGGAAACGGCTCGTAGTCCGCAATTTCTGCTGTGCTCAGCGCGCGCTCGTAATCAACGTAGCCCCATGCATTTTTGCCAATTTCAGGGACGAAGCGCTTTTTACCGTAATCCATGACGCGGGATGCTCCGCGTGGGATTGCGCTGGGAGCAGGCGGACGCATAGTGGTGTAGTAAGCGAGAAATAACACCCGTTGTCGGCACGCTTGATGATGCCGAAGGGCGTTCACCGGTTTGCTGTCGGGGCCTGGTATCTATAAGTGCCTATAAGAAGAAAAAAGACTTGGAAGCATCTGCGATTATTTAAAAGTTGAAATCAGCCCGAAAGCTTGTAATACTCAATATTAAAGAGCTCCGTTCCAAAGTGAGTCAAAAGAGGCCCAGCAAAAGCAACGAACTCATTATCATATTGCCCATATGCATACACGAGACTGGTCTTTGCGATCGTCTGGCCTTCAGAGACCTCGCAAAGTGTCGTGACCATGACCGGCAATTCCTTCCCATAATAGAATTCGACATAGCTTATGCCATGGAAGCTTTCATTTGAAAATATACCGTACACGTCCATTAGATCAAGAAAGGTTCCCTCGAAAGGCCTCATCAGAGCATTTGTCAATAAAGAGAAATTCAAAAACAGGTTCGGTTGCTTGTTAATCAGCATTTCGGAGGTTTCATCTGCACTTACTTCAAAAAAGTAGACTACTTTAGGAGAAAGGTCTTGCAAATCATTGATCGCATCGACCAATTCGTCGTCAAACAAAAGATCTATTTCTTGATGAATATCCTGATAATTCTCTTTCCATTGCTCGATCTGTTCAAAGGAATAGTCAAGCATGCTTTGCTTTAGGTCTGATAGTTGCTCGATTTCCGAACATGGAATCTCCGCCACACCACAGAAAAGCAAATTAATAATGAAAACCAGTAAAATGCATCTGCATGCCGCTTTCATTGACAATTCTCCTTAGAGTTTTATGTGCTTTGAGGATACTCAATCGGTCTCTATTTGATTCAACCGTGTTTTGATATATTATTTTCTCTTAGTAATGTTGAGGGGAAACGCTCGTCTGGTCCATTGCATCTCATGATAGGTTTAGAACTGTAAAAATTGGTTGGCGGCGCTGAGCTGTTGGCCAGAGTATGCCCAATGGCATCCAGCGCTTGTCTATGCATCGCGTCTATATTCTATCATAAGTCTTCTGCCTGAGTCAACGATTCTCATGACATTGCCCTGCAAGTTGTGAAAGTAGCGATACAGGACGTTATTTCGCTCTATAAACGCCGGCTTGGACTGCGCACCATAGAAAGGCGCATCTCTTCGGTACCTATTTTTCTGTTCGAGCGCGGGTTTTCCTGGCCTGTCGCGCAATCATCTTGCGTTTCCACGCTTTCAATGCTATAATATAAACTGTGTTTTTATGCGGTTTATACGCTTATATGCGATGCAAAGGAGAAGCGCGATATGGTATTTTCCAGCAACGTGTTCCTGTATTTCTTTCTTACCTTCATACTGGTGGGCTATGCAATATTGAAGCGGTGGCGCAAGTGGAGCAATCTGTTTCTCACATTTACGTCGCTGGGTTTCTATGCGTGGGGACAACCGAAGTTTGTAGCGGTAATGGTTGCCTCCATTGCGGCAAACTGGCTGTTGGCGTTGTGGATTGATCGCGAGAAGAAGAAGGAGAATGGCGGGCGCGCAAAATTTGTGCTGGTACTGACCATTGTGCTGAATCTTGGGCTGCTGGGCGCGTATAAATATCTGAGCTGGTTGCTGGGAAACATTCGCGCGTGGTTCAATCTGTCGTTCCCGGTGCCGGAAATCGCGCTGCCCATCGGCATTTCGTTCTTTACCTTCCAGGCGATGAGTTACGTGATTGACGTTTATCGCGGCGACGGCAAAGTGCAGAAAAATTTCTTCAACGTCTGTCTGTACGTATCGTTTTTCCCGCAGCTGATCGCGGGTCCGATCGTGCGTTATCAAACGGTGGCAGATGAAATTGAAGGCCGCGTGGAAAACTGGCCGGATTTCGTGTCCGGCGTACATCGCTTCATGGTGGGTTTCTGCAAAAAGACGATATTGGCCAACAATTTGGGCCTGCTGGTAGACACGTTGTTCGGCCTGGACAGAGCAAACCTGTCCGTGGGCGGCGCGTGGATTGCAGCGGCGGCCTATCTGATGCAGGTGTATTACGACTTTTCTGGCTATTCGGACATGGCCATTGGACTGGGCAAGATGTTCGGATTCCACTTTCTGGAAAACTTCCGCTTTCCGTTCATTGCCAAATCGGTGGCGGGTTTCTGGCGCAGGTGGCACATATCGCTTACCAGCTGGTTTCAGGATTACCTCTATATTCCGCTGGGTGGCAGCAGGGTTAAGAGCAAGTGGCGGCTACTGTTCAACATGTTCATGGTCTGGTCGTTGACTGGTCTGTGGCACGGCGCGGCGTGGACGTATGTGCTCTGGGGCATCGGCTTCTTCGTGATGCTGGCCATTGAGCGCTTCACGGGTCTTGGCAAGTGGATGGAAAAGCATCCCATTGGACATCTGTATGCAATGGTGATGGTGGTGTTCTTCACGGTGATGATTCGCTGCAGCGATTTGCCGCACGCCTGGACGATGTACGGCACATTGCTGGGCATAAGCGGCGCGCCCATCTGGAACAGCGTTTCGGGCGTACTGCTGCGCGAATACATGTGGTTTTTCGTGGCGGCGCTAATTTGCGGCCTGCCGGTGCGTGACTTCATCGTGCAGAAGCTGCACGTGAATGAAAACCTCGTGCGCGTGGTCGGAGCAGTTTGTCTGGCGGCGCTCACGGCGGTTTCGATCAGCTATATCGCCGTGAATGGCTATAATCCTTTCATCTATTTCAACTTCTGACGCAGGGAGAAATGACTTATGCAGAAGCTATATGACGCCCTTGCCGCATTCGCGCCGGAGCGCGTTCTGGCAAACGAGCCAATGAGCCGCCACACCACCTTTCGCGTGGGCGGCCCGTCAGATATCATGTTCTTTCCGAAAAACTCGGAGGAAGTGCTGCGGGCGCTAGTGCTGGCGAAGGAATTCGGTGCGGATGCGCTGGTAATCGGCAATGGTTCGAATCTGGTGGTGCGCGATGGCGGCGTGCGTGGGCTGGTGATCGTACTCGGTGAGCACATGGCGCAAATCGAAATTAACGGTACGCGGCTGCGGGCACAGGCGGGGGCTATGCTTGCGCGCGTTTCATCAGCTGCGCAGGAGGCGGGACTCTCTGGCCTGGAATTTGCAAGCGGCATTCCGGGTACGCTCGGCGGCGGCTGCGCGATGAACGCGGGCGCTTATGGCGGCCAGCTTTCGGATGTGTTGGTTTGCGCAAGGGTGCTGTTGAATGGCGAGGTACGCATGCTCAGCCGGGAAGAAATGCAGATGTCTTACCGCAGCACGCTGCCGCTTCGAGCGGGCGGTGTTGTGTTGGAGGCCGAATTTGAATTGCGCGCAGACGATTCGGCGGAAATTATGGCGCGCATGAAGGATTTTAACGCTCGCCGGCGCGATAAGCAGCCGCTGAACCTGCCGAGCGCGGGCTCGACCTTCAAGCGTCCAGAGGGGCATTTTGCCGGAGCGCTGATCGAGGGATGTGGCCTGAAGGGCGTGCGCGTGGGCGGCGCACAAGTGAGTGAAAAGCATGCGGGCTTCATTGTGAATGTTGGCGGCGCGTCCGCCACGGATATACTGGGGCTAATTGAATTGGTTCAGCAGCGGGTGCTGGCGGAAACCGGCGTATCGCTGGAAACTGAGGTTCGTATCGTGGGGGAGGACTGAATGTCGTTTGCATCGAACGCGCGCGCCGAAATGGCGCGCGAGCTTTGTATAGAGCCCTGCTGCGCGCGCGCAGAGCTGGCGGCGGCGCTGTTGGCCTGCGGCGGCATATCGTATCGCTTTGGCGGCGCGGGTAGCTATTTGCTGTCCATAACGGCCACGGAGGCCGCCGTGGTGCGCCACTACTTTCAACTGCTCAAGCGCTACTTCGGCGTTAGCGCGCAGGTTAGAACGCTTCGCAGCAATTCACTGGGCGGTGCGACGCGCTATCAGTTGGTCATTCCCGAGCAGGCGTCGTCCGCACTGATGAACGAGATTGCGCTCTACGATCCGTCGGAGCCCTTCGGCTTGCGTCCGGTGCCGCCAGATCGCCTGACAGAATTTGCCTGCTGTAAGCGCGCCTTTATAAAGAGCGCATTTATGATTTGTGGCGGAATGGCGAACCCGGAGCTTGAATATCACATGGAAATTGCGGCGCCGAACGACGAATTCGCCAATTACGTTATAAAAAATCTGGATTATTATGAAATATCCGCAAAAAAGGCGTGCAGAAAAGCAAAATATGTGGTATACTTAAAGAAGAGCGACAATGTTTGCGATATGCTTACGCTGATGGGCGCGAGCCAGGCCGTATTGGCGCTGGAGAATGTGCGCATTAAGAAGGGCGTCAGCAATCGCGTAAATCGCCAGCTAAACTGCGATAATTCCAATATCAACCGCGCAATGGAGACGGCGCTGCGGCAAATCGAAGATATACGCTATATCGACGCCGAGATCGGGCTCGAAAAGCTGCCGAAGCAGCTGCGCGATATTGCCGAGGCGCGCCTGAACAATGCCGCTACGCCGCTGGCCGGGTTGGGCGAGATGCTCTCGCCGCCCATCGGAAAGTCCGGCGTGAACGCGCGATTGAAGCGAATTTCGGAAATTGCCCTGAAGCTCAGGTGCGGAGACGAACTGGATTTTCAGTAAGAGGGGGTGAGCAATGATGACAAAATTGGAGACCGTGTTTTCTGCATGCGCTTCTGTAACGCCGGATTTCGCGGCGCGACTGGCGCACCGGGCGTCGGCCTATGCCTCAGACATATATCTCGATAACGGCGGCTCCAGATTTTGCGTGGATTCGCTGATCGGCATTCTGGCCATGGATCTGCGGCGCGGCGCGAAGGTTTTCGTGACCGCGGATGGCGCGGATGAACGGCGCGCGGCCGAGGACATCTGCGCGCTGCTTTCACAGAGCGCTTCGGCCGGTGAATGATTTTTTACCTGCGGCATGGCAGGATTGCTGCAAAAAGCAGCCCGCACTCGGCGGGCTGCTTTTTGCTTGTTGTAGCCGAATAGGCGTTATTCCCCCCCAAGTTGAACAGGGGGTCAAGAAAAAGGGCTTAAGCAAAAGTCATGGAGCCACATGTTAGATGTGGCTCCGCAGAGAAATAGCAAGATATTGATAATATGCAAGGAACGAAGGAAACTTGAACGAATCCCCGAAAAGGGGATTAGCGAAGCGGAGAATGTGATTGACAATTCTCTCGGTGCCCTCTTTAGAGGGCGAACACAAGAGTTAAGCCCTTATAGGGCTTGTTCAAACCACCCGTTCAACGGGTGGTTATGACTTTTTTTCGGCAGTCTGCCCCACAGCTTGCACAGTGGATGGGTTGGTCGCGTCTCCACAGGAGTCGCGACTGCTATACCAGAATTTTGCGGGTCGGCGGCTCTGGCAGAGAGACACCGACAATTCTTATCCTGACGCGTTATTGGGGTGCAGGCAGGGCCTGCGGCGCGGCTATGGTCACGATGATATCGTAAGAATCTGCGCGCGTTTCTACGCGGCTGCTGGCGCGTACGCCAATACGGCGAAGCTGGCGTAGCGTATCGTTGAACGCGTTGATTACGAGTCGATTATCGCGGATCACGGGAGAAGGCTTTGGCTTTACTGGCTTTTTTGAATTGCGCAGCTGCTTTTCAACGGCTTCTTCCAGTTGGCGCACGCTCATTTTTTCGCTTGCCGCGCGGCGGGCAAATTCCAGTTGCCAGTCCTCGCGCTCCAGTTTCAACAGGGCGCGTGCGTGACGTTCGGACAGGTTGCCGCTGCGCACGCTGCCGAGCACGGCGTCGCCCAGCCGCAATAACCGCAGCAGATTTGCCAGCGCTGATGGGCTCTTGCCCAGAGCGGCAGCAAGCTCTTCCTGCGTCAGGTTTTGCCGCAGAAGCACGTCCCGGCAGGCGGTGGCTACATCCAGATAGTGCAGATTTTCGCGCTGCAAGTTTTCCACCAGACCAATCAGCGCGCAGCAGTCCTGCGCAGCGCCGGTCAGCAACGCGTCGGCTTGCCGCCAACCCAGCAGTCGCATGGCGCGGAGGCGGCGCTCGCCTGCCACCAGTTCGTAGCTGCCCGCACCTCGGCGGCGCACCAGCAGCGGCGAAAGCAGGCCGTAGCGGCGTATGGAGTCAGCCAGCTCGCGTACGGAATCCTCGTCAAAGCGGGTTCGCGGCTGGTTTGGGCTGGGAACGATTCGATCTAGATCAATGCGGAACATGCGCCCCTCGGCGCGGGTGGAACGGGCAATTATTGTGGACATGGGCGCGCCTCCTGTCAACTGGCAGACATTTCGCAGATTATATATTCAAAAAGCGGCGAAATATCCGCCATCCGGACACAAAAAAAGAGCATCCGAAGGATGCTCATATATCCCATGAGTGCCGTCAATCTCTGCTTTTTCACCCGCCGCTCAGGCAGGGCGGAGACCTGCGACTGCTTGCTGCCTTCCCCTGGCGAAAATCGGGGGCATGACATCCGCACATCGACCCGGAATCCTTTTTTGAATCTGTGGGTAAAAGCACAGACCGGCGCACACCCCAGGATAAACGAATGCTTTCGGAGCGCCTTCAGCGCTGCCGTCCATTTCATTATATGCGGCTCGCTGCCGGATGTCAAGGCCTTTGGTACGACTTGAAAGATTTCTTTTTTAAAATCTTTCCGGCCGTTGGAGCGGCAGTGCATTCCAATAGAGTTTGTCAAGTTAACAAAATAATTATATAATGGTTGACAAAACCAAAAACTGAATTTATAATAGACTCATCTTGTGTGAAACAAACATTTCCAACTGATTTATTTGATAATTCGCAGATGGCTTACATCTGTGAAAAATAATAAGGAGGACTCGACAATGAAAAAGACTCTGGCTCTGATTCTGGTTCTCTCAATGCTGCTGTTGGGTGCAGCGATGGCCGAAGGCAACAAGCTCGGCTATACCTGCATGGACGGCACCAACCCCTTCTTCGTGGCGCTTGAAGGCTCCATCCGTGAAGTTGTTGAAGCGCACGGCGACGAGCTGATTTCTCTGGATCCCCAGAATTCCAACGAAAAGCAGATTTCCCTGGTTGAAGACATCATCATGCAGGGCGTGGTGGCCATGTTTGTCAACCCCGTTGATCGCGAGGGCATCCTGCCCGCGCTGGACGCGCTGAAAGAAGCAGACATCCCGATCTTCGGCTTTGATACTGAAGTGGCGGATATGTCCTACCTGATTTCCTACGCTGGTTCCGATAACTACAACGCCGGCTATGTCTGCGGCCTCGATCTGCTCGAGAAGTGTCCCGAAGGCGGCGACATCATCGTGCTGGACAGCCCGACGATGCAGTCCGTTGTGGACCGCACGAACGGCTTCCTGGATGCGATTAAGGACAAGGGCTTTACCGTGGTTGCTCAGATTGACTCCATGGGCAACCAGGAGCAGGGCAACCTGAACGGTACCGACGCGCTGACGGCCAACCCCGATGCGGTCTGCATCTTTGGCGGCAACGATCCGACGGCGTTGGGCGCATATGCTGCGGCTGAAGCGGCTGGCTCCAAGGCGCTGATCTACGGCGTAGACGGCTCCCCGGACATCAAGGCGCTGATTGCAGAGGGCAAGGTTACCGGTTCCGGCGCGCAGTCGCCCATGACCATTGGCAAGACCATCGCTGAGACCTACTACAAGTGGGCTGAGGGCGAAGAAGTTGAAGCCTATATCCCGATCGAAACCTTCATGATTAACGCCGATAACGTGGCCGACTATGGCACCGACGGATGGCAATAATCTGAAACGGTTTAGAATCGTACAGGCTGTGAACGCAGCTTAATATGAAACGTTCGGAATAGAAGGCGCTGCCTCAGTTCCGAAGCAAACCGATTGCCGGCGTTTCGGCCGAAACGCCGGCAATTCCGCGATTTGAGAAAGAGGCTTTGTCTCCCCAGGATGAAGCCCCTTTTTCAGGTCGTTCCCCACAACGAAGAAACGGTGGTGAAATCAAGTGAGCGAATATTTGCTCGAAATGAGGGATATCTGCAAATCATTTCCGGGCGTCAAGGCGCTGCAAAATGTGAATTTCCAGCTGAAGGCGGGCGAGGTTCATGCGCTGTTGGGCGAAAACGGCGCAGGTAAATCGACGCTGATTAAGGTGCTGGGCGGTATCTACCTTCCGGAAAAGGGACAGATATTCATCGACGGCAGGGAAGTGGCCATCACGGGCGTAAACGCCGCGCGAGACAACGGCATTTCCATCATCCATCAGGAACTGGTGCTGGTTCCGCACATGACCGTCGCCGAGAATATTTTTCTGGGCCGCGAGCCCATGGGCAAGTTCGGCGTTGATTTCAAGAAGATGGCGAAGGATGCTCAGGCGATGCTGGATCAATTTGAACTGGGTATTCAGGCAGAAACGCCGGTCGGCGAGCTGAGCATTGCGCAGCAGCAGATGGTGGAGATCGTGAAGGCGATTTCCTTTAATTGCCACATTCTGGTGATGGACGAGCCCACTTCTTCCATTTCCGACCGCGAGGTAGTGCATCTGTTCGAAATTATGCGCAATCTGGCGCGCTCTGGCGTTGGCATCATCTATATCAGCCACAAGATGAGCGAGCTCGGCGAAGTGTGCGACCGCGTGACCGTGCTGCGCGACGGCCAATATGTGGGCACGCGTGAGGTGAGTGTTACGCCCAAGGACGAGCTGATTGCCATGATGGTCGGTCGTGAACTGGATCAGTATTACACGCGCGACCACGTCAGAAGCAATGAAGTGGTACTTAAG
>CAKUDW010000066.1 GCA_934645275.1 uncultured Clostridia bacterium | reverse complement strand
GGCATGACCCGCCGCGACATCCGCCGCAGCATCAATTCGCAGATGCTGACCGTATTCTTCATGCCGCTGGCCGTATCTGCGCTGCACCTGGGCTTCGCGCTGCCAATGGTGCGCAAGATACTGATGCTGTTCAACCTGAACAATCTGTCGCTGCTGCTATGTACGGCCGGAATCAGCTTTGCCGCGTTCTCCGCACTGTATCTGCTGGTATACAGGATCACGGTGCGCGCCTACGGCGGCATCGTGGCGGGCGCACAGCGCGACTGACAACGCCCCCTCTCCCCTGTTTCCCCTCCATGGCCCCGGCAGCCCGGTTAAAACCCGAGCGCCGGAGCCGTTTTATGCTATGGACTTTTTGGGCGATGCCGTGCTATAATCCACATGGAACATACTATACGTCTTGGAGGTACACACCGTTATGTTGAAGGTTGCGCTCGATCTGCAGCCCTGCGAAGGCCAGCGCAGCGGCATCGGCATTTACACCTACGAACTGGCGCGCCGCATGGTATCCGACGAACAGCTGCGTTTTGTGGGCAACTGCTACAATTTTCGCGGCTGCGAGGACATGTCCAAAGCGCTGGAAGGCGTTTCCATGCCGCTTCAGGAATGCAGAATCATGCCCTACTGGGCCTATCATCGCCTCTGGCACAGCCTGCCCATCAACCATGGCATGCTGTTTCCGCGCAGCGATGTGACGCACTTTTTCAACTATGTGGTACCGCCGCGCATCCGCGGCCATGTACTGACCACGATTCACGATATCACCTACATCCGCTATCCCGAAACGATGAACGAGCGCGGGCTGGCGCTGCTGCGGCGAGAGTTGCCGCGAAGCGTGGATCGCAGCGATCTGATCATCGTTAATTCTGAATTTGTGCGCGGCGAGGTACTGTCTCACTTTCCGGTGGATGCGAAAAACCTGCGCGTCATCTATCCCGCCGCACAGCTGCCGGTTTCCACGCTGCCGGATTCGGCGCTGGAAAAGTGGGGGCTGAAGCCGGGTTATATCTTCTATATTGGCAACACCGAGCCGCGAAAGAATTTGCCGCGGCTGATTCGCGCTTACAAAAAGCTGCGGGAAGAGTCCGGACTCGCCGTGCAGCTGGTATTAGCGGGAGGCAGCGGCTGGAAATCCGGCGATATCTGCCGTCTGGCCGATGAAACGCCGGGCGTGGTGCGCACGGGCTACGTCAGCGGCGAGGAAAAGGCGCTGCTGTACCGGCATGCGGGCTGCTTCGCCTTCATGTCCATTTACGAGGGCTTCGGCATGCCGGTGCACGAGGCCATGCTTGCGGGCGTACCGGTGGTGTGCTCCGAGGCCGCCTCCATTCCGGAAGTCGGCGGCGACGCGCCGCGCTACGTCGACCCGATGGATGAAAACAGCATCGCGCAGGGGCTATTCGATGTGTTGAGCAATGAAGAAACGCGTCGGGAAATGATTGCCCGCGGCCTCGAACGGGCCAAGCGCTTCAGCTGGGACGCTTCCGCTGAAAAGCTGATGAATGTATATCGGGAGTTCCTGTGACCTGAATAACTGCCGGCCCAAAATCTATCGTCAGTCAACCTCGAATAAAGAATGACGGCTTATTCTGCAAGGAAGCTCCATTGTTCTTTGTAGAAAAACACACGACATACTACTTTATTCAATTCATGGGCTCAACCCGGCAAGTCGATTCTTATAGAGAAGAGAGCAAGTATGCAAATCAGTCAGTTTTTTCTGAATGGAGACATAAAAGGTGCCATTGCATACATGCGCAATCATGAGGAATTCAAGGACATTCTTCCTGCGTATGTCGCAATTTTTGAAGATTGTGAATACCGCGGGTTTGAAATACCAGACATGCTCAACGATATCCTGCGCTTGTATCAGATTTACTTCCGTGATACCTTTTATTGCGGCCTACCGGAGGCAAAGGCCGCAGACAAGCTGCTGAAGCAACTGAAGGCGCTCCTGGATGTGCCGGATGCAGGGGAAGAGCTTCTGACTGAGCGGCTCCAATCGGCGTTTGAAACGAAGGGCTATCATGCGCTTTTCGGGAAAACTCAGGGATATTACGGCCCCTACATCTGGCGGGACACGGTTCCAACCGTTTACCGTGTCGAGTTGCCGGGTGGAACGGCGGAATATACCGTCAATATTCTTAAAGGCTTCATCTTTCGAAGCTGGATGGATTATCTGACCCTTGGCCGGTACGGCACGGGCGGCTGGGCTTCGCCCGATGGCACGATCAATTGCATTGAGCAGGCGTATGATTTTGAAAGCGAACGGTTCCTCGTTTCTCTTCTGAAGCACGAAGCGCAGCATGCCATGGATATGAAACAATTCCCCGGAATCACCCCTGCGGAGTTGGAATACCGAGCAAAACTTGTGGAGCTCCATTACTCCAGCGATTTGGGATTGCTACAAAAGTTTTTATCGGCAGCAGATGAAAGCAAAGTAACTGACAGTCACGCGGTAGCTTCTGCGAGGATTAAACTCGAGTTTGCAGATACGGAACAAACGAAGCTCTCCTGCATTCAGGCACGAGCGCTAGAACTGCTTCATGCGCATACAAAAGAAATGAAAGAAAAGCATGGAAAACGAAAAGCAGCATCCAACGGTTGATCGCGGCAAATTAGAATAGCAAGTACAAATGTATGTATGCTTGCACAACCTGTCAAAAAAACAGGAGAACTCGAGAGGGCCAAAGTCCTCTCAAATTTCAATCGTGCCCAGCGGCGTGTACGGTGGCTGCGGGACGATTTTTGCGGCGGGAAATCCTATTTTCCAAAGCAAAAATCGTTTCCATGCAGTTTTTGCGCCCGGAAACCCGAAGGATTTTAGCAAAAACTGGTGAGGGTGGCAGTGGCGGGGAACCTGGCTTCCCCGCCACTGGCTTGTCAAAATCTCTTTTTGACAAGCAGAATACGCCCCCTGGTTTGTTTCTATCTTCCATACTGTGCGTCCGTAAGCGCAGCTTCGACACGGCTCATGCGCTCGGCGGCAAGAACGCAGAAGGTAGGCGTTGCCTCGGCTCGCGCATCCTCGGACAGCGCCAGGAAATCCTTCACCGCACTCACCAGTTCCGTCGCGGCCCCTGCCAATTCACCGCCCTCGCGGCGATTGAGCAGATGCTTTGCAATCACGTCGCAGGCGCGGGCCAGCTCGGTATCGCCCGAGCGCTGGGCCTCGCCCACCAGTGCTTGACAGGACGCATTCAAATCGCCCCGACTGCGGTGATTCACATGCGGCGTATCGCAGTTCACGCCCTCGCTGTTCAGGCGCTCCACCAGCGCGCGCACGTAATCTGGGCGGCTCTTGATGACGGCGCGATACTTGTTCTGATATCGCAGCATCAGGCTGTGATCGCCGCCGGAGAGCTTTTGCAGGCAGCTGCGCACGCTCTGGCCCTCGGCGCGCGCCACGAGCACCTGCTCCATCAGCCAGTCTACCTCCGGCTGCGTGAAGGGCACAAAGCGCGCGGCGTGGTTCTTGCCATCCTCGCGGGTGCGCACCTGTGCATAATAGTAATTGCGAATGCTGTTGGGCCTACGCCCGGTCTGCTGGGCGATGCGCTCAAACACCGCCTTCAGCGGCAAGCCCTGCTGCTGCGCCTCATCCGCGGTTTCCCACAGGAGTTGATTTTCATGCTCGCTCCAACCGGCGCGGCGGCCCTGTTTTGAAATAGCCTGCTCCATATTTGCGTCTCCTCCAAAGCGTTGTTGATTCTAGAGTATGCGCTTCATGTGCGATAAATATACCCCGCGCCCACATCTTCAAAAGTTTTTCACAAGTGGGCATTTAGGGACGACAAATATTTCTCTTCATCGCCCGGCATTCGAGCTTATCCCTAAAAACAAAATACAATATGTGAAAATTCGCAAAATCAAATGCGAATTTTCTATTGGGATTCCCTTTCATCGCTTGACTTTTGAGCATACGCTATTAGAATGGAATAAGAGATAGATGAAGATTGCGAGATTGGCTGTAATTCTTATATCGATGGAGGCTTCGGATATGATCTATAACAGCAATGATATGGAACTGCGCGCCGTGATGGATACGGCGCAGGCCATGTGCGCGGCGGCGCGCACCGCGCCCAAGGCGCGCGGCTTCGACCAAATTGTGACCGCCGTGTTGACCGGCGAGGATAAGGACGCGCTGGCGGCGGAAATGGAACGCATGGGTGCGGAAATGGGCGCGGATTTCTTCATTCGCGATGGCGGTAACCTGCGCGCAGCGCAGGCCATCGTGCTGATTGGCATTCGCGAGAGCAAGCGCGGCCTGGGCAATATTTGCGGCTATTGTCACTTTGCCGATTGCGCCGAATGTGTGCGGCAGGGCGGCGTGTGCGTGTACGACCCGGTAGACGTGGGCATCGCCGTTGGTTCGGCGGTAGCCGCAGCGGCGGACAGGCGCGTGGACAATCGCGTGCTCTTCTCCGCGGGGCGCGCAGCCATTTCGCTGGGTACGCTGGGTGAAGGCGTGGGACAGGTCTTTGGCATTCCGCTGAGCGTGAGCGGCAAATCGCCCTTCTTCGACCGAAAGAAAAAGGCGCAATAATTATTCAACAAGGAGCGAATTATTTCATGAACAGACCAACACTGGTCGTGATGGCCGCGGGCATGGGCAGCCGTTTCGGCGGTTGCAAGCAGATCACGCCCGTGGACGAACACGGTCATGTGATTATTGATTTTTCCATCTTCGATGCGCTGCGCGCAGGGTTTGGCAAGATTGTGTGCGTGATTAAGCCCGAGATGGAAGCGGATTTCTACGAACGCATCGGCAAGCGCATTGCGCGGCATGCGGACATCTCCTACGCTTACCAAACGCTGGATCAGCTGCCCGCGGGCTTTTCCGTGCCTGATGGCCGTGCAAGGCCCTGGGGCACGGCGCACGCGGTGCTCTGCGCGGCAGAGCAGATCGAGGGTGACTTTGCCGCCATCAACGCCGACGATTTCTACGGTGCGGGCGCGTTTGTCGCGGCGGCGGATTTCCTGAAAAATCCGCACGCGCCCAACGAGCACGCGATGGTGGGCTATCTGATTGAAAACACGCTGACGGAAAACGGCTATGTTTCCCGCGGCGTATGCGAAGGCGAGGGTGGCCTGCTGCGCTCGATTACGGAGCGCGTACATATCGAACCGCGTCCCGGCGGAGCGGCCTACATTGAACCGGGCGCAGGCGAGGTGTTCATTCCCGCGGGCACGAGAGTATCCATGAACCTTTGGGCTTTCTCTCACAACATACTGGATGAGATGCGCGCGGGTTTTGCGCACTTTCTGGACAATATGACCGACCCGCTGAAATCGGAATACTACCTGCCCAGTGTACCGGACAAACTGATTCGCGAGCATAAGGCATGCGTGCGCTTGCTGGAGACCGGCGAACGTTGGTACGGCGTGACCTATCACGAAGATCTGGCCGCCGTGCAGGCTGCCATGAAGCGCTTACGCGCGGCGGGCGCATATCCTGAAGAACTGTGGCCGTGAGGATTTATGAACGTATACGATTTTGACAATACCATTCTGCGGGGCGACAGCACGGTGCGCTTCTGCCTGTTCTGTCTGCGCCGCTATCCGCAAATCTGGCCGGATATTCCCGCCCAGCTGGTCAACGGCGCTCTGCTTCTGCTTAAGAAACGCGATCTGCGCGCGTTTAAGCAGCGGCTGCTGCGCTTTGTACAAAAGATAGACGTAGATCGTGCGCTTAAGGACTTCTGGCGCAAAAACTTTAGCCGCGTAAAGTCGTTCTACCCGCAGATTCAGCGCCCGGACGACGTGGTTATCTCCGCGTCGCCCGAGTTCATCATCGCGCCCGCATGCCTCCAGTTGGGCATTCGCCATTACATGGGTTCGCCGGTAGAGCCGACCACGGGCAAATTTCTGGGGCCAAACTGTCAGGGCGCGGAAAAGGTGCGTCGCTTTCGTCAGGCCTACCCTGATGCAGAAATTGATACCTTCTATTCCGATTCGCACTCGGATGACCCGCTAGCGCGCATTGCCAGGCGCGCCGTTATGGTAAAGGGTGATCAACTGCTGCCGTGGCCCTGGCCAGACGCGCGCTGAATCCCCACTTTTCCATGCGTCGGCCCACAATGCCCGGTTTTGCTTTCTTTGACAAAAAAATGTCGCATTGGGCTTGACGTGGCGGCATTTCGGGATTATTATAGAATACAGGAGATTTGTTTTCCTGTATTCTATTTTATTTTTCTGGGAGGTGGCAAAGCATGGACGACGGCGGAAGATGTATGTCGGCTGATGGCGTGCCTCGAGGCGTGCGTTCATCGCTTGGCTGCTGATTGAACCATTTCCTCTTCCAGGCAGGCTTTCATTCTTCACACACAAATCCGAACGTCTGAAGCTGCGGCGCGATAGTTTTGCCGGCGGGCGCTGTTTTTGTGCGCTCTGGCGGCGTTTCTGCGTGCTTTACTTCAAGAATTGTCGGCGTGTTCCCCTGTACATTCAGGCTCCATTTTGCGGAACTTGAGCAGCATCGCATCGGAACCCGCCGACCCGCAAAACCTCTGTTTTGCTAATTCTTACGCTTCAAGGAAAATGAGACGAGAGGCGTCTCTATCGAGAATGCGGCTCTGATTCGACAGAGCGCATTCATGCTCGGAATCATGACAGAAGGAGGATGAAGTCCCATGGATTTTGATCGCATTAAATCCCGTTTGGACGCGCTGCTGAACGCTGGCAGAAAAGCCGAGCTGCGCGGCGCGCTGAACATGCTCAACGAAGTTGATATTGCCGAATATCTGGAAACACTGGACAATGAAAAGATGCTGGTGGTGTTCCGGCTGTTGCCCAAGGACATCTCCGCGGAGGTCTTCTCCTACATGGACAACGACCTGCGCACCCGCATCATGGAAGCCATGGACGACACGGAGGCCATGCGCCTGATCGACGACATGTTCATCGACGACGCGGTCGACTTTCTGGAAGAGCTGCCTGCGGGCGTGGTCAAGCGCATGCTGCAGGGCTGCGACGAAAAGAAGCGCCAGCTGATCAACCAGTTCCTGCGCTATCCGGAAAATAGCGCAGGCTCGATCATGACCATCGAATATATGGATTTCCACCTGGGCACCACAGTAGGCCAGGCCATGGCGGAAATCCGGCGCACCGGCATCGACAAAGAAACCATCAACACCCTCTACATCATCGATGAAAACCGCAAGCTGCTGGGCACGGTCGGGCTGCGCAAGCTGCTGTTGGCCAGCGACGATATGCAGGTTCAGGATTTGATGAATACCCAGGTCATCTTCGTACACACCACGGACGACCAGGAGGTCGTTGCCGATACGGTTCGCAAGTATGACTTGCTGTCCATCCCTGTGGTGGACCATGAGGAACGCCTAGTCGGCATCATCACCGTCGACGACATCGTGGACGTCATCGAAGAAGAGAACACCGAGGACTTTGAAAAGATGGCCGCCATGCTGCCGTCGGACGATGAATATCTGAAAACCGGCGTGTTTACCATGGCAAAAAACCGCTTCCCCTGGCTGCTGATTCTGATGATTTCGGCCACGTTTACCGGCAAGATCATCACGCACTTTGAAAACGTGCTTTCCAGCGCTGCGGGCGTCGGCGTGGCGCTCACGGCCTGTATCCCGATGCTGATGGATACCGGCGGTAACTGCGGCTCGCAGGCTTCTACGCTGGTTATCCGCGGTCTGGCGCTGGGCGAAGTAGAATTCAAGGACATCTTCCGCGTACTTTGGCGCGAGGTGCGCGTGGCATTGATGCTGGGCGTAGTGCTCGGCCTGGTGAACTTCGCGCGCATCTATTTCCTGGAGGGCTATTCGATGAACGTGGCGCTGGTGGTTTCGCTGGCCATGTTCCTGACGATTATCATCGCCAAGTCCATCGGCTGCACGCTGCCGCTGCTGGCCAAGGCCGTGCATCTGGACCCGGCCATGATGGCCAGCCCAATCATCACCACGCTGGTGGACGCCGCGTCGCTGACAATACTGTTCACCATTGCCACGCAGGTGCTGCACGTCTCCTGACGGCCAGAATATTGAATATTTTCCCAGAACTTTGGAACCCGCGGTATGCAAAACGCGTCAAACGGACAGTAAAGTAAGGAAAGCGAGGCGTTTTGCATGAAAAGAATTCTGACTATACTGCTGGTCGCAGCGTTGATGCTGTGCACTGCTGCGTTCGCCGAAGGTAATCCTAATGACAGCTGGTACGAGTTGAGCGAAGACGAATGCGTGCTGACCGTGCGTCTGGACGCAAACGCCACCACCGGCTACAAATGGACCTATTCCTTCTCCGACGATAAGGCGCTGGAACTGTTGACCGAGGAATATGTGGAAGATGAACATCCCGAAGGTGAAGTGGGCGTGGGCGGTTACTGGGCCGCGAGCTTCATGGGCACGTTTGAAACGGCTGGAAATGTGGATCTCACGTTGACCTATGCCCGCAGCTTCGAACCGGAGCAACCTGCGCGCCAGATCGTGATGCACCTGTTCATCAACGAGGCCAACCTGATCCAGGTCATCTCCACAGAGGAAGTACCGCTGGAAAATACAGTTGCATAGAGAGAATTATTATTGTAAAGCGCCTGTGAGAAGCTTCTCACAGGCGCTTTGCACGTTCTTTTCAGGTGAATTCTCGCCATCTCTGTCACAATTTCAGCAAAGAGTAGCACGCACCCAGGTTTATAATTGTACTTTACCGCAGCCTTTTCCAATTGTGCCACTGCGCCTTCATTCCTGCCGCAGTCGTTCCACGATGCTGTGCCTGCGTTCGACCCGACCGCTCAAGGCCGGAATGACCACGCCCAGCGCTGCAAACGCCGGCGATATTGCCAGTACCGGCCAGAGCGTAAACCGATAAGACAAAAACCAGAACGCGCTGCCCAGAACGGTGCGCACCGCGGGCGCGGTCAACAGTGTAAGCACCGCCGCAAGCGCCGCCGCGCCCAGCGTGTACATCAGCCCCTCGAGCGTCAACATCCTCCGCTGCTGCCGCGCCGTCATGCCCACTGCGCGCAGCACCGCCAACTCACGGCGACGAGTGCTGATGCCCGTGACAATGGCATTCACGAAGTTCAGTATGCCGACCAGCCCCACGATGAAGCTCAGCGTGCCGCCGAGCAGCAGAAACAGGCTGCGGAAACTCTCGTATTGCACCGCATAGGTGTTCCGGCTCTCGTA
>CAKUDW010000065.1 GCA_934645275.1 uncultured Clostridia bacterium | reverse complement strand
GCGTTGCCCAGCCACACGTCCGTGCCGTGGGAAAGGCCGGATATGCGGATCAGCTCCTCCATGGAGGTGGGCTTGGTGTCCTCCAGCATGCCGCGCACGAATTTCGTGCCAAATTCCGGCACACCCAGCGTGCCCGTTTTGGATACGCCCAGCTCTTCAGGCATGATGCCCAACGCTTCCGTGCCGGAAAACAGGGATATGATTTTGCCGAATACCTCCGGGTCATGCAGCGGCACCTTCTGCGGTGGTATGCCGGTTAGATCCTGCAGCTTGCGCAGCATGGTCGGGTCATCGTGGCCCAGCACGTCCAGCTTCACCAATACGTCGTGCATGGATGAAAAGTCGAAGTGGGTGGTGATGGTGTCGGTGGTCATATCGTTGGCAGGGTGCTGTATTGGCGTGAACTGGAATATGGAGTATTCCTTTGGCAGCACCACCATGCCCGCCGGATGTTGGCCGGTGGTGCGCGCAACGCCGGTAATACCGTTGGCCAGGCGCTGCTTTTCTGCGTTGCTCAGCGTTAGCCCGCGCTCCTCAGCATATTTGAGCACGTAGCCGTAGGCCGTCTTTTCGGCCACGGTGCCAATCGTGCCTGCACGGAAACAAAATTCCGCGCCAAAGAGTTCCTTGATGTAGTTGTGCGCCACAGGTTGATATTCGCCGGAAAAGTTCAGGTCGATATCAGGTACCTTGTTGCCCTTGAAGCCCAGAAAGACCTCGAAGGGAATGTTGAAGCCGTCGCGACCCATGTCTGTTCCACATTCGGGGCACTTCTTGGGCGGCAAGTCGATGCCGGTGGCATATTCTGCGGGCACGTTGAATTCGTGATGCTTGCACTTGGGGCACACATAGTGTGCCGGAAGTGAATTGACCTCCGTGATGCCGGAGAGGAACGCTACAAACGACGAGCCGACCGAACCGCGGCTGCCGACGATGTAGCCGTCCGACAGCGACTTGGCAACCAGCTTTACGGCGATCATGTACAGCGTGGAAAAGCCGTAGCCGATGATAGCGCCGAGCTCCTTGTCGATGCGCTTCTGCACGATTTCTGGTAGCGGGTCGCCGTAAATCTCAACGGCGCGGTTGACCGTCAACGCGCGCAGCTCGTGTTCAGCCTCGGGCCAGTAGGGCTGGAAGGTTTCCTTGCCTTCCGGGTGCGGCAGAAACACGTGCAGCTCGCCCACGCGGTCGGCAATGGCATTTGGGTTTTCGATGACCACGCGTCGCGCGGTTTCCGGGCCCAGATAGGCAAATTCTTCCAGCATGTCGTCCGTTGTACGGAAATACAGCGGCGGCTGAAAATCAGCGTCCTCAAAGCCCTTGCTGGCCATTAGAATCGCACGGAACACGCCGTCGTTGGGTTCTTTGAAGTGTACGTCGCCAGTGGCGCACACAGGTTTGTTCAATTCCTCACCGAGCTGTACGATGCGCCTGTTCAGTGCGCGCAGCCCTTCGTCGTCCGCAACGGTGCCCTCGCGCTTGAGAAATTCGTTGTTGCCTATGGGCTGAATTTCGAGATAATCGTAAAAATCAGCGATTCTTTTAAGCGTTCTGTCGTCCCGACCGTCGAGTACCGCGCGGAACAGTTCGCCCGCCTCACACGCGCTGCCGATGATCAGTCCCTCGCGATATTTCTGAATCAGGCTGCGGGGAATGCGCGGCGTGCGGTGGAAATAGTGCAGATGGCCCTCGCTGATCAGGCGATAGAGGTTTTCCATGCCCTTCTGCGTGTATGCCAGCAGGATGATATGGTAGGCCTGTTTGCCGGCATCGGTTTGGTAGCAGGTGTTGATTTCGGGCAACAACTGAATGCACTTTTGCGCGCGCAGCTCTTCAAGCGTTTTAAGCAATACCAGGCTTGTAGCGCGCGCGTCGTGTACGGCGCGGTGCGCGTTCGCCAGCGATATGCCCAACTGCTTGCATACGTTGCCAAGCTTATGGTTTTTAAAGTTGGGAAACTGGTTGCGTACCAGCGCCAACGTATCCAGTACGGGGTAATTGAAAGGTATGCCAGCCGCGCGAAAAGCGCGTCGGAAGAAGGCAATGTCAAAGGAGGCATTGTGCGCTACCAACACCGCGCCGCGGCAGAATTCGGCGAATGCGGGCATCACGTCCATCAGTTTCGGCTTGCCGCGCAGCATGCTTGAAGTAATGCCGGTAATCTCGGCTACGCGCTCGGGCACGCTGCGGCCAGGGTCGATCAACTCTGAAAACTCGGCCACTTCTACGCCGTTTTCGATGCGTACCGCACCGATTTCGATGATTTCGTCGGTGTGCGTGTTAAGTCCCGTCGTTTCCACATCCAGTACGACGTAGATTGCATCGTCGAGGCTTATGTCCGCGCCGCCGTCCACAATGCTGGCGTCGTCGTCAATCAGATAGCCTTCGCAGCCGGGAATCAGTTTGATGCCTGCTTTCTTGGCCGCGCCGAAAGCCTCTGGAAAAGCCTGAACGACGCCGTGATCAGTGATGGCGATGGCTTTGTGGCCCCATTTTGCGGCCTGCTTGATCAAATCAGTGGGGGAAGCGCAAGCGTCCATTGTACTGAAAGAGGTGTGCAAGTGCAGCTCCACGCGCTTTTCAGGGCTCAAGTCACGGCGCACAGGTTTTTCCGCAGGGGCGATGTCTGTGACCATCATTACCATTTCATGCTTGAATTCGTCATAGCGGTAGCTGCCGCGCGCAGTAATCCAGCTGCCGTCCTTCAGCACAGCGCACAGTGCGTCCGCCTGCGCCTGAACGGATTTGGCATTGTCGTCGCCACCGCGGCGGCTGCCCAGAAACAGCTTGCAATTGATGGATGAGGTGTTGTCGGACATGGTGAAGCTGATGATCTTTGTCTGACCATTCTTTGCTTCGCGCAGCTCAAAGCCGGATACCTCGCCGCGCACCGTCATGCGGCCGATATCCTCGGTAATTTCTTTCATTTCGATCACGGGATCGTGAATCGGTTTGCCATAGATCGCGTCGCTCGAGGGCGCTTTTTTCTTTTCAGGTTCCAGATTCCTGGCCGTATCCAGCGCCAGCATCTCCGCTTCACGCGCGCGTGCCGCGTTGATTTCGCGGATGCGTTTTTCATCGTCGCCAGTTACCTTCACGCGTACAGAGGCGTTGATGCCGAATAGTTCCTTCAGGTAACCTTCCAGCAGGCGGTCTACACCGCGAGCCCGCAGATACTCCGCGCCCTCACCGCTGGCTACGTACAGCGAAAGCTGCCCGTCCGCCAACTGCCACGCGCCACCCTGCCAGTCCAGAAAATGTACCGCGCCGGGACGCTCATGCGCGAGCAGTTCCTTCAGCAGCGGTGTGGCAATGCTGATATTTTCGCTCACGCGCTGCTGAAGCTCCGGATAGCGCAGCGCGACCTTCAGGCCCGAGGTTGGAAAGGCAGCCTGCAAGGTGTCCTCCAGCCGCTTACGGTCCTTTCGGCGCAGTAAGCGGGCAGAATTAAACTGCACGGACATTTCGCCCGTGCGCTTGGATATGGAGACGCGCGCAAGCGCGAGCGCATCCAATAAATCGGGTGCATCCCGCGCAATCAATTCTTTCCAAAGTTCAGCCATAGCTTTTGTCCTCAGTGCTGTTCAGCTGCGTACTTCAATACTTCCTGTGTGAGGATTTCAGCCAGATCGCCTCGAACGGCGCGCGGCGGCTGGCCCTTTACAATCAGCGCGCCGCCATCCCGGCCACCCGCAATACCCAGATCCGCTTCGCGCGCTTCGCCCGGACCATTTACAATGCAGCCCATCACCGCTACGCGGATATGCTTTTTGATGTGCAGCGTGTTGCGGCGCACTGCCGCAGCAATACCTTCTACATCGATACAGGTGCGCCCGCAGGTGGGGCAGGAAATGATTTCTACAAAATCGTTGCGCAGCCCGCAGGCGCGCAATATGCTCAGTCCGGCAGGTACTTCCTGCACCGGATCACCGGAAATGGACACGCGGATCGTATCGCCGATGCCTTCCATCAACAGCGTGCCGATGCCGACGGCAGATTTGACCACGCCCACATCGGCCGTTCCAGATTCTGTCACGCCGATATGCTGGGGATAGGCGGTTATATCGTGCGCCATGCGACAGGCATCCACCATCATGCGCACATTTGTGGCCTTGAACGAGAGCACGATATTATCATAGCCGGCGCGTTCGAGCATACGGGCATGATTCAGGCCGCTCTCTACTATGCCGCGCGGCGTAACGCCGCCATCTCGCCTGAGGATATCCTTTTCAATGGAGCCGGAGTTTACGCCGATGCGCACAGGAATACCATATTGTTTCAGGCATGCCGCCAATTCGCGCACGTTCGCTTCGCCGCCGATATTTCCGGGATTGATGCGTACCTTGGCGATGCCGTTTTCAATGGCGCGAATGGCCAGCTTATGGTCAAAGTGAATGTCCGCTACCAGCGGCACAGGGCTGCCGTCCACCAGCGGACGCACTGCTTTGGCACAGGCGGTATCGTATACCGATACGCGCACGATATCCGCACCTGCGGCCGCCATACGGCGAATCTGATCGAGCGTAGCGGGCACGTCGCGCGTGTCGGTGTTGGTCATGGTCTGAACTGAAATTGGCGCGCCGCCGCCAATGGCGACGTTTCCGGCAAGAACCTGCCTGGTTTCCATGGAGCAATAGCCTCCCTTAGCTTTAGGTAATCGCTGATAAACGATGAATTCGGGAAACGAACACCGAGATGCCTTTTCCGTCGTCTATTGCCGAAGAGAATTTGTTTCGGTGCAAGCTATTCTTGATTATCGCACATTTAGCCACCCGTGAACAGGCGCAGTATATCCTTATAGGTCAAAAACAGGAACAACAACAGGAGCAGTCCCAATCCGATGGCATGCACTAGGCCTTCTTTCTCGGGCGGAATGGGTTTTCTGCGAATGGCTTCGATGATCAGAAATACCAACCGTCCGCCATCCAGCGCGGGCAGAGGCAGCAGGTTCATGATACCGATGTTCAGCGACAGAAAGAAAATCAGGTTTATGACGCTGTATGTCCCTCCGCTGGATATTTCTTGGCTTGCCAGCGAAATGATGCCCACCGTGCCGCGCATGTCCTCCATGCCGTTGCCGTGGAAGACCAGTTCCTTCAGCGCATCCAGCAGCGCGTCGGTGTAGGAAATCATGTAGCGCACGCCGCTGCCCAGTGCTTCGCCAAGATGGTAGGTGCGTCCGCCGAAGGCGACGCCAATTTGATAGGCAGTTTCGCCGGTAGTTTCGTCCACAATTTCAGCTGGTGTGACCGTGATATTTAACGTCTCATTGCCACGCAGTATCGTGAACGCTATGGGCGAGCCCGGTTCCGCAGTCTGAAGCGTGTTGTGCAACAGTGTGATGCCTTCATAGCTGTAAGGCAGGGAAACGCCATTGATTTCCTGGACGACGTCGCCCACTTCGAGACCGCATTCGGCGGCGGGCATATCGGCGACAACCTGATCGATTTTCGGCAGGTATTCCGCATAGACGAAGTTCGTCAGCAGAATGACGCAGAATATGAACGCCAGCACGAAATTCATTGCGGGACCAGCGGCTACGGTCAAAAAGCGCTTCCATACGGGCTGATTGTTCATAGCGTTGGGCGCGGCGTTCTGTTCGTCCTCGCCGACGAAGCTGCAATAGCCGCCCAATGGAATGGCGCGCAGGGAATATTTGATGCCCTTGCGCGTGAAGCCGCAGATTCTCGGACCAAATCCCACTGAAAACTCAATAATGCCGATACCGCACAGCCGCCCAACCAGATAATGGCCAAATTCATGCACGGTGACAATGAAGCCCAGCATTATGATTGCCAACAGGATATACAAAAGGTTCAGCATGCTTGCCTCCGAATGATTTTTTCGGCGCAGCGGCGCGCTTCCGCGTCCGCCTGATACACGTCATCAATCGATTGTATGCGCCGTTGAGGCACGCTTTCGAGCGCACCGAGAATGATTTCGGGAATCTGCCCGAAATTTACGCCGCCGCTCAAAAACGCATGAACGGCCGCTTCATTTGCGCCGTTGAGCACCACGGGCATGGCGCCGCCCGCTTTCAGCGCGTCAATGGCGTAGCCCAGCGCAGGAAAGCGCGCAAGATCCGGCGCGGTAAAGCTTAGCATGGCTATTTCTGCGAAATCCAATCGCTTTGCCTCGTAATCAAGGCGCTCCGGATATGCCATAGCATATCCAATGGGGCCGCGCATGTCCGGGCAGCCTAGTTGTGCCAGCACCGCGCCGTCCTCAAATTCTACCATGGAATGAATGATGCTCTGCGGATGTACGACCACGCGAATGCGTTCCGCGGGCATGCCGAACAGGTGATGCGCCTCGATGACCTCAAGTCCTTTGTTGACCATGGAAGCGCAGTCTACGGTGATTTTGCGCCCCATACGCCAGTTGGGATGACGCAGCACATCTTCTACGCGCGCAGTCTGAATTTTATCTGCGGGCCAGTCGCGCAGTGCGCCGCCAGAAGCGGTCAGTATAATCGAACGAGGCTTATTTGGCCCCGCTGCCTGAAGACACTGGAATATCGCGCTGTGTTCACTGTCCACCGGCAGCAACGGCTTGCCCAGCCGCCGCGCCTTTTCCATTACCAGCGCGCCGCCGGTTACCAGCGCTTCCTTGTTTGCAAGCAACACCTCACCGCATACGTCCAGCGCGGCAAGCACAGTGTCCAGACCCGCTATACCGGTGATCGCGCAGAGCGCGGCGTCGCTTTTTGCAGCCTGAAGCGCGCGCACAGAGCAGTCCGCACCGAAAAACCACTGGCAAAAGCGCACATCCTCCGGGATGTGTTCGGGTTCTACCACGAGCCCGGCAGTTTTCGGCCTGAAGGCGCGCACGAGATCAAACAGTTTTTCCGACGATGCGTTCGCCGTCAGACAGGCGGCTGAAAAGCGCTCCGGATAACGGCGCACCATATCCAGCGCCTGCGTGCCGATCGAACCCGTTGCGCCGAGAATTGATATTGTCTTCTGTTTCATAGCTTATCCAAGCCCCACCAGATTAAAAAAGATATAGCATACCGCTCCGCAGAACAGCACGCCGTCCATGCGATCCATTACACCGCCGTGGCCCGGCAGTAACTTGCCGTAATCTTTTATGCCGCAGTGACGCTTCACCATGGAAGCGCTCAAATCGCCCACCTGCGAAAAGATACCACCGAACAGTCCAAGGCAGGCAAACGCCCATGTGGGCGGTAGGGTATTGATGCTGAAAATTACGCTCGGGTTCCCGGCAAAAATCAACCGCGTGAGCGCAGGCACAGCCATGGCGAACAGCGTGCTGGCAACAAGGCCGCCAATGCTGCCCTCAATGGTCTTTTTGGGACTGAGTTCGGGTGCGAGTTTGTGCCGCCCCAGCAGCATGCCGGTAAAGAGCGCGAACACATCGTTTATGGAGGCGGCGAACAGCGCAATGATCAGCGCGACGGTGACGGCCGCGGCGTTCTTTAAGCGGAGCAGTTCCATCAATACCATGTAAAGCAGCCCGGGGTAGAGCAGCGGGAACATGCTTGCGGTCAGACATTCCATGGCTTCGCGGCCACGCACTACCAGATAGGTCATCGCCGCCATTGTGCTTAACAGCAGTGCCATCATGGAAACGTGCAGACTTTGGCCTTGCACGAGCAGCCTGCCGGAAACGTGCGCGGCGATCGTCAGCACACAGAACAGATAGCTGACCCAACGCATGGGTCGCGCACCGGCGTTTTCAAGCGCGTGGCATACTTCGTATACGCTCACGACCATCGCAAACGCCAGAATTGCTAACATCAGCCAGCCCTGAAAGTAGACACCGGCCACCATAATCAGTGCGAATACCGCACCGGTAATGATTCGCTTCAGCAAGGGATCAGTCCTCCTGTTCCTTGATAGACGCCGCTTCCTTGACGCCGCCAAAGCGGCGGTCGCGCGCGGCGTATTCGCGCAAATCCTTCAAATACTGTGCGCGATCAAAATCCGGCCAGAGCACCGGATCGAATACCATTTCTGCGTAAGCCAATTGCCATGGCAGAAAATTTGAGAGTCGCTTTTCACCGCTGGTGCGAATCAACAAATCCACATTCGGCTGTCCGGCGGTGTAGAGCTCGGCTTCGATGGCGGCCTCGTTGATATCTTCCGGCTTCATTTCCCCATGCGCAATCTTTTCGCCGAGTCGCCGCATCGCGCGCGTCAGCTCGGCATGGCCGCCGTAATTGAGCGCAATATTGAGCTGAAGGCCGGTGTTATCACGCGTGCGCTCCATGGCGCTGATCACCGCTTTGCGCTGCGCGTCAGGCAGTCTGTCCACGTCGCCCAGAATCAGTATGCGCACGTTCTTTTCATCCAGCTCATCGATTTCAGATGCAAAATACTTCAGCAGCAGCCCCATCAGCGTGTTGACTTCTTCCTTGCTGCGCGCCCAGTTTTCCGTGGAAAATGCGTACAGGCTCAATACCTCAATGCCCCAATCATCGCTGGTGCGGATGATGTCGCGCAGCGCCTCGGTGCCCGCAGCATGTCCAGCAGAGCGTCCGAGGCCGCGGTTTGTGGCCCAGCGGCCGTTCCCATCCATGATGATGGCGACGTGGCGCGGCATATGCACCGGGGGAAGCTGCTTTTCGGCGGCTACGCCCGATGTGGGCGCGGGCACAGTGATATATTTTGGACTGGTGCGAAATATATTGGTAATCAATGCGGAAAGCTTCTCGGCAAACATGGTCTGAAACCCCCTCCTGACGATGAATGAATATAAAAATTATCGGCGTCTTCCCGCAACGGCCGCAGCCGCACTGCCGAAATCCCGTCCGCTGGGAGCGGTGCGTTTACGGCAGACGCGGCCAATGGCCCCGGAGTCTAAGGGGGCGCCGCACGGCTAAAACCTTGAACAGCAAGACTGCTTTTAGATCCGTCGCGCCGCAAGATTGTGGTTTCGCTAATTTTTATCCCTTAAACACGCGCGGGCAGCCATGGTGCGGCTGCCCGTGCAGATGAGGTTCGGTTGTCTTCCGATGCGGGAAACCGGATTCGGTGTGCCTGGGCATGGGGCCGATCAGACCTCCATGATCTCCTTTTCCTTGGCGGCACCGATCTTGTCGATTTGCTCGATGTGCGCATCAGTGATCTTCTGAAGCTCCTTCTCGGCGGTTTTCTGATCGTCTTCCGTGATTTCAGAATCCTTCTTCATCTTTTTCACGGCTTCCATCGCGTCACGACGGATGTTGCGGATGGCAACCTTGCCTTCTTCAACGCGCTTTTTTACCTGCTTGCACAGGTCTTTGCGGCGCTCGGCGGTCAGCTCCGGCACCAGCAGGCGGATGACCTTGCCATCGTTGGAGGGGTTGATGCCGATGTC
>CAKUDW010000064.1 GCA_934645275.1 uncultured Clostridia bacterium | reverse complement strand
ATCAGAAGGTTGAAACCGTCGGCGAACTGGTAAACTTCATCGAAGCCAAGTTGGCTGAAGACAAATGAGAACGCCTGTTTGTGATCTGCTGGGAATTGAATATCCCATATTGCAGGGCGGTATGGCCTGGGTTGCGGACGGAGAGCTTGCCGCCGCCGTATCCGAGGGCGGCGGTCTTGGCATCATCGGCGCGGGCAACGCTCCGGCCGATTTTGTGCGTGCGCAGATTCGCCGGGCGCGCGAATTGACGGACAAACCCTTCGGCGTAAACATCATGCTGATGAGTCCCTTTGCCGACGAAGTGGCGCAAACCGCCGCCGATGAACATGTGCGGGTGGTCACCACGGGCGCGGGCAACCCCGCGAAATACATGGCTATGTGGCAAGCGGCGGATATCAAGGTGATTCCCGTAGTCGCATCCATCGCCATGGCAAAGCTCATGACGCGCGCCGGCGCTTCCGCGCTGATTGCCGAGGGCGGCGAGAGCGGCGGTCACGTGGGCGAGCTGACCACGATGGTACTCGTACCACAGGTGTGTGACGCGACAAATCTACCGGTCATCGCGGCGGGCGGCATCGCCGACGGCCGTGGCATGGCTGCGGCATTCATGCTGGGCGCATGTGCAGTGCAGATGGGCACGCGCTTCCTTAGCGCGAAGGAATGCCACATACACCAGAACTACAAGGACAAGATTCTCAAATCTGGCGATCTGGCCACCATCGTGACCGGCCGGCGGCTGGGGCATCCGGTACGCAGCCTGAAAACAAGCTTCGCCCGCGAATACGCGAAGGCGGAATACACCTCTATCTCCGATGAAGATCTCGAAAAGATGGGCGTTGGCGCGCTGCGCCGCGCGGTTCAGGATGGCGACCTGCAAAACGGCTGCTTCCTGGCGGGCCAGATTGCGACGATGGTTAAGCGTGAACAGAGCGCGGCGGAAATTATCCGCGACGTGATGGAAGGCGCAGAACAGGTACTGAAGGGAGCTGCCTCATGGGTAAAATAGCGTTCGTATTCTCCGGCCAGGGCGCGCAGTATCCCGGCATGGGGCGTGAAATATACGACGCTCTGCCTCGTGCGCGCGAGATGTTTGATCGCTTTGAGACGCTGCGACCAGGCACGCTGGAGCAGTGCTTTCACGGCGATACCGCCACTTTGACGAACACGGCGAATACGCAGCCCTGCATGTTTGCCATGGAAACCGCCATTATGGCCGCGCTGCGCGCCGACGGCGTACACTGTCAGGCCGCGGCAGGCTTTTCGCTGGGCGAGCTTTCTGCACTGACCTGCGCAGGCGTGCTCACCGAGGACGACGGCTTCCGTCTGGTATGCCGTCGCGGTGAAATCATGCAGCGCCGCTGCGAGGGTGTGAACAGCGGCATGGCCGCGGTATTGCGGCTGGATGTACAG
Source organism: uncultured Clostridia bacterium (assembly GCA_934645275.1). Next base: position 7,923 of record CAKUDW010000064.1, on the reverse strand, counting down.
GCGCTCGAAGAAATATGCGCCCGATTTGAACATGTATATCCCGTGAATTACAATTGTCCGGGCCAGATTTCCGTGGCGGCACTGATGGATGAATTCGAGCCTTTCTGCGCGGCTGTCAAGGCCGCTGGCGGCAGAACCATTCCCCTGAAAGTTGCAGGGGCGTTTCATTCCCCGCTGATGGCTCCCGCAGCCACGGAGTTTTCCGAAACGCTCAAGGATGTAGAATTTCACGTTCCAACAACCTGCGTGTATTCGGATTTCACCGGTAAACCCTACTCGGGCGACGCCGCGCGTCTGCTCTCACGGCAGATTTGTAATCCTGTACGCTGGCAGCAAATCATCGAGGATATGGCTGGCCAGGGTATAGATACCTTCGTTGAAATCGGCCCCGGCAAAGCACTGTGCGGCATGATTTCCAGAACGGTGAAATCTGTGAAATTGCTGCATGTCGAGGACATGGAGAGCTATAATTCGCTGCTGTCGGAGGTGGGCGCATGTTGAAAAACAAAACCGCCATCATAACCGGCGGCGCACGCGGTATCGGCGCGGCGATTGCCGAAAAGCTGGCGTCGCTGGGCGCGGACGTTGCCATTATATACGCCAGCAGCGCGGCTCAGGCCGAAGCACTCACCGCCCGGCTCAGTGAACAGTACGGTGTGCGCGCACGTGCTTGGCGCTGCGACGTAAGTGATTTTGAGGCCGCAGGCAAGTGCGTTTCTGAAATCAAAGAAGCGCTCGGACGCGTCGATATACTAGTAAACAACGCCGGGATTCGCCGCGACAAGCTGGTTCTGATGATGAAGGAAGCGGATTTTGACGACGTGGTTGCCGCCAACCTGAAGGGTACTTTCAACATGATTCGCCACTGCGCGCCCCTGTTTCTGCGCCAGCGCAGCGGCAAAATTATCAACATCAGCTCCGTAGCGGGCATGACTGGCAATGCCGGACAGTCCAACTATGCCGCATCCAAGGCAGGTGTGATCGGGCTGACCAAATCCGTGGCCCGCGAGCTGGGTTCCCGCGGAATTACCTGCAACGCTATCGCGCCCGGCTTCATACAGACGGATATGACCCGTGAATTTGACGAAAGCAACCCGATGGTTGCCGGAATCCCCTTAAAGCGCATGGGAACGTCCGCGGACGTCGCCGAAGCGGCCGCCTTTCTGGCGGGGAGTGGTGCGGACTATATCACGGGCATTGTGCTGCCCGTGGACGGCGGCATCGCCACTTGATGGCGATATTTGAGGAGGTGACATTCTCAATGGAGGATAACAACATTCGCAGATATGCCACGCTGATGTGCGAGCTCGGCCTGACGGGGCTTGAGATTCGCGAAAATGGCAGCGAGCTTCGCCTTGAACGCACGCCTGCGGCACTCGAGTCTGCCCCGGCGGTCGCGCCGGCAACCTCGTCCGTGACTGCCGAGCCAAGCGATGGCGCCGAAGCGCTTTCTGAGGTCGCTTCGCCAATGGTGGGCGTTTTCTACCGCGCGGCAGCAGAAAACGTAGATCCTTACGTACACGTAGGCGATGCGGTAAAGGCCGGCGACGTGCTCTGCATCATCGAATCCATGAAACTAATGAATGAAATTACGTCGAGCTGCGACGGCGTGATCGCCGAAATCTGCGCCAAAAACGCGGAGGTCGTCGATTATGGCCGCACGCTGTTCAAAATCAGAAAGGCCGCAAAATGAACAGAGAAGAACTGATGACCATTCTGCCCCACCGGGATAATATGCTACTGCTCGATTCCGCTGAAATCCGGCAGGATGCGGCCTGCGGCGTCTATCACGTGCGCGGTGACGAATGGTTCCTGCAGGGACATTTTCCGGGCAACCCGATCGTGCCAGGCGTAATTCTGTGTGAAATTCTGGCGCAGTCCGTATGCGTGCTGATGCAGGGACAGATGTCAGAGGGCAAGACGCCGATGTACACTGGTCTGGATCGCGTGCGTTTCAAGGCGCCCGTGCGCCCTGGCGACACCTTTGAAACTGAATGCCGCATCATCCGCTCGAAGGGGCCGTTTTATTTTGCCGAGGGAAAGGGCAGTGTGAATGGAAAGCTTTGCATTGAAGCTGTGTTTTCCTTCGCACTGGTAGGAGAATAAGCGCATGTTTTCCAAAATCCTGATTGCGAACCGGGGTGAAATCGCCGTGCGCATCATCCGGGCTTGCCGGGAGATGGGCATTTCAACCGTAGCTGTGTATTCCAGCGCCGATGCGCAAAGCCTGCATGTCGCACTGGCTGACGAGGCCTACTGCATCGGCGGGAACGAAGCTGCCGGCAGTTATCTGAACGCTGAAGCCATTCTAAGTGCAGCGCTGGTTTCCGGTGCGCAAGCCATTCATCCGGGCTATGGCTTTCTTTCTGAAAACCCGAATTTTGCCCGTCTCTGCCGCAAAAACGGCATTATGTTCATCGGTCCGGATTCAAAATTCATGGAGCTCTTCGGTGATAAGGCACAGGCCAAGCAGCTGTTTGCTTCTGCTGGGCTCGACGCGATTCCTGGTGCGAAGGAGGTCAGCGACGACGCGCAGGCGCTGACCATGGCAAAACAAATCGGCTATCCCGTAATGCTCAAGGCCAAGCTGGGTGGTGGTGGACGCGGCATCCGGCTGGTAAAATCGCCGGAAGAGATGCGCATGGCTTTCGCCTCAGCCCGCTCTGAGGCCAGCAGCGCCTTCGGAAATGGCGCGCTGTATCTTGAGAAATACATTCATCCCGCGCGCCACATCGAAATTCAGGTGTTGGCCGACGAGGCGCGCCATGTCGTATGTCTGGGCGAGCGCGACTGCTCCATACAGCGCAAAAATCAGAAGCTGATTGAAGAATCCCCATCGCCCGCACTGAGCGACGAGCAGCGCGCCGAAATCTTTGCAAAGGTGCGCGCCGCCGTGAGCACTATCGGCTATACGGGCGCAGGAACCCTGGAATTTCTCTTCGACGGCGCGCATTTTTATTTTATGGAAATGAATGTGCGCCTTCAGGTGGAACACACTGTGACCGAAATTCTGACGCGCGTGGACATCGTGAAGTGGCAAATTCGCATTGCTGCCGGCTTAAACCTTGGCTTCACACAGGAGGATATCTCTCTGAAGGGCAGCGCCATTGAATGCCGCATCAACGCGGCCGCGCCGGGCACGGTAGAATACATGCATATTCCCGGCGGTCCGTTTGTGCGCTTTGACACCTATCTGGACGCGGGCAGCAGCATCAGCGCCTACTATGACTCGCTGCTGGGCAAGCTGGTTGTCTATGCTACGCAGCGCGAGGAAGCCATTCGAAAGATGAAGTCCGCGCTCTGCGAGCTGGTCATTCAGGGTGTGCCCAACAACACAATGGAGCAGGCGCAGCTGATTGGCGCAGAAGCCTTCATGCGCGGCACCTACGATCTGGATTTCTGGTCAGAGCAAAGGTAATTGAAATATGTTTCCCGAATTCTTCAAGCCTAAAAATGAATTGGAAAAGGGCGGACGACAAGCCGCGCCAGTAAGCGCGGATGAGAATGAGGCCACTGTCCCCTGCCCCAACTGCCATCGCGAGGTTCCCCTTAGCCGCATGTGGGGGAACCATTTCTGCTGTCCATTTTGCCAGCATCATTTTCGAATGAACGCTCGCCAGCGCATCGCTTATCTGGCCGATCCGAACAGCTTTTCGGAACTGGACGCGGAACTTTCAGGCGGCGACATCCTGGGCTTTCCCGGCTATCAGCAAAAGCTTTCGACCACGCGCAACGCTTCCGGCGAAAACGATGCCGTGGTCAGCGGCGAATGCAGCATATTTGGCCAGCGCTGCTGCCTGTTCGTCATGAATCCCTATTTCATGATGGGCAGCATGGGCTGCGCGGTAGGCGAACGCATCGTGCGCCTGTTCGAATATGCCACGGCCAACCGCATGCCCGTCGTGGGCTACACCGTTTCCGGCGGCGCGCGCATGCAGGAAGGCTTGCTTTCGCTGATGCAGATGGCCAAAACCAGCGGCGCGGTACTCAGGCACGGTCAGGCAGGATTGCCCTATATCGTAGTACTGACCGATCCCACAACCGGCGGCGTGACTGCGAGTTTCGCCATGGAAGGCGACATCATACTGGCCGAACCGGGTGCGACCATTGGCTTCGCAGGTGCACGCGTAATTGAGCAAACCACGCGCAAAAAGCTGCCGCGCGGCTTTCAGACCTCAGAATTTCTGCTGGCCCACGGCTTTGTGGACGCTATCGTACCCCGGCCGCAGCAGCGCGAGATGCTGTCTGAACTGTTGAGAATGCACTGCGGAGGAAATCAAGCGTGAATGAAGTTCAGGTTCAGCGGGCCTATGACAAGGTGCGCATCGCCCGCAGCAATACCCGGCCTACGGCGGCTCAATATATCGACGGCCTGTTTACGGGCTTCATAGAACTGCACGGCGACCGCTGCTTCGGCGATGATCCTGCCATTACGAGCGGCCTCGCATGGCTGAACGATACCTGCGTCACGGTTATCGCGTTGGAAAAGGGTGCAAACGTACGCGAACGCATTCGCCACAACTTTGGCGCGGCCAATCCGGAAGGCTATCGAAAAGCCATACGGCTGATGGCGCAGGCCGAAAAATTTGGCCGCCCCGTCATCTGCCTGGTAGATACTTCTGGAGCCTACTGCGGCATAGAAGCTGAAGAGCGCGGCCAGGGCGCGGCGATTGCGCAAAGCATCAGTGCCATGCTGGGGCTGCGCGTGCCCACACTGTCGATACTCATCGGCGAGGGTGGTAGCGGCGGCGCGCTGGCGCTGGCTGCCGCCAGCGAGGTATGGATGCTGGAAAATGCCGTGTATTCTGTTATTTCGCCGGAGGGCTGCGCCAGCATCCTTTGGAAAGACTCCGGCAGAGCCGCTGACGCGGCCGAAAGCCTGAAGCTGACTGCGCTGGATGCACTGCGCCTGTCGGTGGTAGATCGCGTGATCCCCGAGGACGGACTCGGCCGGGATGAATTCTTTGCGGGGCTCCGAGAAGCGCTGTACGCGCGCATCAGCGAAATGCAGCTGCTACCGGCGCCGGTGCTGTTGGAACGCCGCTACGAGCGCTTCCGCGCGCTCGGCATGCTGAATATAAAATCAACACATGGAGGAAAATCATGAATCGTCGCGTCGTCGTTACCGGAATGGGTGTCATCAGCCCCGTTGGAAATCAGGTCGAAACCGCCTGGCAGGCCGTGAAGGCCGGCGAGTGCGGCATCGGCGCAATTACCCGCTTCGACGCCTCCGGCTTCAAAGTTCATTTGGCCGCCGAAGTGCGCGATTTCGATCCGCTCACCTATATGGAAAAGGCGGATGTACTGCACAGCGACCTGAACACGCGCTACGCCGTAGCCGCCGCCTGTCAGGCCATGGAGGATAGTAAGCTGGCCGGAACGCTGCCGCCGGAACGCATCGGCGTGTATGTCGGCACTGGAATCGGCGGCATCGGCACCTTCATGCAGGAACACCAGAAGCTGCTGGAGCGCGGTCCTCGGCGCGTGTCCCCCTTCTTTATACCGATGATGATCGCCAACATGTCCTCGGGCATGATCGCCATGCGCTTCAACTGCAAGGGCGCGGCCATGCCCGCCGTGACCGCTTGCGCCTCTGGCAGCAACGCCATCGGCGAAGCCATGCGCGCCATTCGCCACGGCTATGCCGATGCGATGATCGCCGGCGGCACGGAGGCCACGATCAACCCGCTGTCCATGGCAGGCTTTGCTAATATGCAGGCGGTATCCACTGCCGAAAACCCGGCCGAGGGCTCCCTACCCTTTGATAAGCGGCGCAAGGGCTTCGTGATGGGCGAAGGCGCAGGCATACTCGTGCTTGAGGAATACGAGCACGCCGTCGCACGCGGCGCGCATATCTACGCCGAGCTCTGTGGCTATGGCAGCACCTGCGACGCCTACCACATGACCGCCCCTGATCCCGAGGGTATGGGCGGCGCACGCGCCATCGCGGACGCGTGGCATGAAGCAGGTGCGAGCGCGCAGCAGCTCTATATCAACGCTCATGGTACCGGTACGCCCGCGAATGACCGCATTGAAACCATGGCCATCAAGCGTGCCCTCGGCGAAAATCTGGCGCGACGCGCGCTGATCAGTTCCACCAAATCCATGACCGGCCACATGCTCGGGGCGGCAGGCGCTTTTGAAGCCGTCATTTCTATTATGGCGCTAAATGAGGGCATTGTTCCGCCGACGATTCACCTGATGGAACCTGATCCCGAATGCGACCTGAATTATGTGCCCAACGCCGCACAGACGGCCGAACTGGACATGGCGCTTTCCGTATCGCTCGGTTTTGGCGGGCACAACGCCTGCCTGGCCTTTAAGAAGGCGGTGGACGCATGAACAAGGCGCGCATCGCAATAACCGGCATGGGCGCTGTCACGCCCATTGGCATCGGTGTGGAAAACTACTGGCAGGCCCTGCTCAGTGGTGCCTGCGGCATAGACGATATTCAGCTGATCGACACTTCGGCCCTGCCCGTGCACCGCGCTGCGGAGATCCGCGGCTTCGCCCCGAAGGATTACCTGTCCTCGCGGCTGGCAAACGATCTGGATCGCTTCATGCAGTTTGCCTACATCGCTGCGGAGGAGGCCCTGCGCGATGCGCGCATTGAGCAGGGCGACGCGCGCACCGGCATTGTAATGGGCACGGCTCTGGCCGGAACCGCACTCACGGGTGAAACCGCGCGCAAACTGGCCATGGATTCTGCACCTGTCGGGCCACGCTTTGTTTCACAGATTATGGGCAATATTGCAGCCGCCCAGCTGGCCATCGCGCATCACATCACCGGCCCGTCCATCAGCGTGAGCACGGCCTGTTCCTCTGGCGGCGACGCCATCATGACGGCCTGCATGTTCATTCAGTCCGGCATGGCGGACGCGGTAGTCGTGATGGCGGGTGAAGCGCCCATCTCGCCGCTCACCATCGCCAGTCTGGGCCGCGCCCGCGCGCTGTCCAGATCGGGGCGCAGTTTGCCGTTTGACGCGCAGCGTGACGGCTTCGTGATGGGCGAAGGCGGCGGCGCGCTGATACTTGAAACCGAGGAGCACGCCCTGCAAAGGGGCGCAGGCATCCACGGCTTCGTCTGTGGTTGTGCCAACACCTCGGACGCCTACCACGTGGTCAGCCCCGAACCGAATGGCCGCGGCGCTGCGGCATGCATGCGCCAGGCCCTGCAAAGCGCCGGGCTCGCGCCCGCGGATATCGGCTACATTAACGCCCATGGCACGGCCACGCACGCCGGCGACACGGTGGAGGCCAGGGCGATTCACGATGTGTTCGGCGATTACCGCGTGTCGGTAAGCTCCACCAAGGGAGCGACCGGCCACATGATGGCCGCGGGCGGTATCACCGAAACCATCGCCTGCATCCGCGCGCTGGAAAGCGGCGTTATCCCACCGAATACCGGGCGCACGCAGGCGGATTCGGAATGCGATCTGAATATACCGGCGCGCGCTGCTTCGGCAAGCGGCCTGCGCTACGCCATGTCCAATGCATTCGGCTTTGGCGGGCAGAATTCGTGCGTAATCGTCGGAAAGAACGAGGCACAATAAATGCGCTATACCTACGATATATCGTCCTTCAAAACTGAATTCGAGTCCGGCTTTACCTGGCTGAACGGCTTCATGCGCAATGTGCGCCGCTTCGGAGATCGTACGGCGCTCATTGATCCATTGGCAGACCGCTGCTGGAACTATCGCGAGTTGAATGCCGACTGCAATCGGCTTGCCAACGCCCTGCGCACGCACGGTGTCGGCGAAGGCGATGTGGTGCTCTATCAGCTGCCTAATTCACCGCAATTCGCCTTCTGTTACATTGCGCCGCAAAAGCTCGGCGCAATCAACAGCCCCGCGAACTTCAACCTCTCGCCCGGCGAAACTGCGCAGATTCTGGAACGCAACCGTCCTGCAGCCTATATTTACG
>CAKUDW010000063.1 GCA_934645275.1 uncultured Clostridia bacterium | reverse complement strand
AACAGCGTACTACTGCTGCCCGGCGCAAACACATGGCAGGAAACGAATCATGCGGCCATTCTTGACCGGGCCGCCGCGCTGCTAGGCGCCGGCGCAACGGTCTGCGCGATCTGCGGCGCAACGGCAGCGCTCGCAAGCCGCGGTCTGCTGAACGCGCGGGCACATACCAGCAACGGGCCGGGTTATCTTGAAATGGCCGCGCCGGGCTACATGGGCGCGAAATTCTATATAGAGCGTCCATCTGTTGCCGACGGCAATCTGATCACCGCTTCAGCTACGGGAAGCCTTATGTGGACAAGGCAGATACTTGCGCGCCTTAACGTATTCCGGCCGGACACGCTCGAAGCCTGGTACGCTTATTTCAGCACTGGAAATCCCGACCATTTTTTTGCCATGATGCGAAGCTTGCAATAAACGCGTCAGATTCCACTTATTGGACGCTCCAATTCACATTTATCAACAAACTGAAGCGGCAGTCCCAATTATACGGGACTGCCGCTTCGAACATGTTTGAATATTACTGATGATCCGTCCCCAGCGTGTAGCGATAGAAGGCAGGATTTACATAGATGGTCTGCGGTTCCACGCTCAGTTCGGGCTCCTTGTCGGCCACGACCGCAGCTACGGCGTCCGTGCCTTCGGGCAGCGAGAACGGATGGATAGAATAACCGTCGAAGCGTACCACGTTGTCTACCATCTCCGCGAATTCATCGTTCTGCATCACCGTGGTAGAGCTGTACAGCGGCTGCCACCAGGCGCCCGTGATGAGCTTTTCGGTCAGGTTGCCGTCGGCGTCGTAGGAATCGTCATAGCGCTTGGCATAAGTTTCCACCAACGCGTGGAAGGCTTCCTTCTCCTCCACGGTATCGAACTCGAGGAGCATGTCGTATTCGGCTGCATAGGCCAGATAGCGATCGTCGGACACCTGACGCACCGCATAGGTGGACGTAGGTTCACCGGGTTCGCCCCACTCGATCATGTATTCGTAAACGGATACCTTCGGTTCAATCTGAATGTAGGCGTCAAAGCCTTCGCTATCGAGCAGCGCCACCAGCTGCAGCGCATGGCGAAGATCGCTGTGACCATACTTCAGCGTGTATTCCGGCAGGAAATTTGCATCGTAACCATCGTACTTCAGGTTATAGCCGGTTGCAGCGCCGCTGAGCACGATTTCAGAGCCCAAATCGGAGAGCTTCTCATTATCGAAGATAATCATGGTGCTAAGCACGGTGTTCAGACGCGGCAGGATGTCGTCGTCATCCACGCGGCCGACATAGCGACGCGCCTTACCGGCGATTTCCGCCGCACGATAGAGCATCTCATCCGCAACTTCACCAGAGGGCGCAGCGGCAAAGTCAGCATCATCGTCTACCAGGTCGAGGTCGAGCGCGCAAGCCACGTAAGGCGCGTACTCGTCCGCCACGGAAACGTTTTCAGCCGCCAACACTTCAGCCGCCTTCTGCGGCGCATCATCGTGGATATAGGAAAGCGCCAGTTCTTCCATGCCCGCCAGGCGCACGGCCGCGACGGTTGCATCCGCCAGCGTCAGGGTTTCGGCTTCGACCGGCTCCACACCCAACGCTTCCAGCGCGGCGTTAAAGCTTTCCAGATCAGCCTGGGCGCCGAAATCAGCAATGCCATACTTCACGTTCAGATATTCGGCCTCGCGAGCGTCCGCCAGCGCGGCACAGGACATGACAACACAGAGCGAAAGAACCAGACAGAGCGCAACCAATACCTTTTTCATGTCGTTTCTCCTTACAATAAATTGTCCGTTTATCGGCTTCGTTCGTATTCTCTCACAAAACGCCGGTAAAGTCAACCACATTCCGCCTTGTTATCGCAAAAATAACGAATTAGCATCGCATATACCCAGAACAATGTTCGTGTTTTATGTTTATTCACATCAAGCTTTCTGAAAGTGCGGCAATGTGCTATAATAATTGGGAAAGCGCCCCCGTCGTTCTCCGGAACGGCGAAAAGCCGCAGGCGTTTCGTCTGCAAATCACATTCATGAATTCATATCAATCCACGCATCGGGAGGAACGCACAATGGGACCGAATCCGGACAGCATCCATCCAAATCCAAATATCTCCCAGCTGGTATTCATACGAAACGTCGTCTCACGGCCAAACATCATCGTCGGTGAATACAGCTATTACGACGATCCCAACGGTGCGGAGCATTTCGAGGACCACGTGACGCACCACTACGAATTTCTCGGCGACAGGCTGATTATCGGCAAATTCTGCGCCATCGCGCGCGGCGTGGAATTCATCATGAACGGCGCGAATCACCGGATGAACAGCGTAACGACCTACCCGTTCAACATCATGGGCGGAGGCTGGGAAGCCTTCGCGCCAGACCTCGGCGATTTGCCCTTCAAGGGCGACACCGTCGTTGGAAACGATGTGTGGATCGGCCAGAACGTCACCGTGCTGCCGGGCGTACATATCGGCGACGGCGCGATTATCGGTGCGAATTCCGTCGTCACGAAGGATATTCCACCCTACTGCATTGCCGGCGGCAACCCCTGCAGAGTGATTCGCAGGCGTTTCGACGACGCGCTGACTGCGTATCTGCTCGCCCTCAAATGGTGGGATTGGGATGCGGAAAAGATATTCCAGAATATGGGCGCGCTGTGCAGCGGGGATCTGCAACAGATACGCAGCATTGCCGAATGAGGCATCGAACGCGCTTTTTGTTGTTCGCTTAACGACCTTGTTTAACTTTCAACAAATCCAATTTAAAATAAGAGGAAACCTCAGAATTGCCCTTTATCATTCGCCGTGCATGTGTTATAATAGAAATAGAATATAAGTAGGATACTCAGGCGAAGTCCCTGCGAACGCATGATTCGCATTGAATCGGGCTTCCCTGTGGCAACATGGACCGACAGATTCGTCAGGAGCGCGCAGAATAATATGGAACGTAAGCCTTACTACGACGCAGAACCCCGCAGGCGCAACGAAACTGCGCCTCGTCCGCAGGGTTCCGTGCGCCGCGCCGCGCCTGCGAACGCATATTCCCGCAGCAGTTCAGAACGCCGCGCGCCGCACGGCGAAGCGCTGCGCCGCAGAGCCCCGCAGGCCAATCGCCCGCACGGTCCTTCCGCGCCGCCACGCCGCCGCAAAAAAGATCCTGCCGCAGTCATTCTGCCGGTTTTGATGGTGCTCGCCGTGGTCGCCATTGCAGTGTATGTGGGCGTAGCCTGGTTCACCAGCGCTATCAACAACTCCACCTACTGCGACAATATCTACATCAACGGCATAAGCTTGACCAGCTGCACGCGCGACGAAGCCCCAGAATACGTGAACGATATTTTGCTGCAACAGCTCTCGCAGGTCTATACGCTGACATGGGAGGATCAGAGCTGGAGTTTCTGCGCGCTGGACTTTAACGCCGAAATCGATACTTCCAGTTTCTTTGACCGCGCGTGGAATCTGGGACATGTGGGCAATATATTCAACCGGCAGCGCGACATCCGCTCACTGAAAAACAATCCGGTATACTTTGACGCATCGATTCAGTACGACGAAACGTTGATCGATGCGCTGATCGAAAGCATGTATCAGGCGCTGTACCGCGAACCCGTCAATGCTGAAGTTATCATGGATATGGACAAGCCGCAGTTGATTGGCACTTCTTCCGAAGGTCAGGAGCTTGACCGCGGCGCAGCGAAGGAACAGATCATCTCGTTAATCGAAACCGGCGAGGGTTCCACCCTGCTGCCCGTGATGACGCTTGAACCGGACTTCAGTACGGAACTCGCGCAGAGCGGCCTTGAAATGATCGTAGAATACAAGACGGACGTGAGCGCGCGCGACTATAACAGCCGCTTCAACGTGCGCAAGGCACTGCAGAACTTCAACATGCGCGTTTCACCGGGAGAAACCATCGACTTCAACGCCGTGGTCGGCCCCCGCAGCGAGGCGCGCGGCTATCGTTCCGCGACGGAATATCTCGGCAATACCACCACGAAGGGATTCGGCGGCGGCGTATGCCAGGCCAGCACCACGCTCTATGGCGCACTGCTGAAGGCCGGAATCACGATCATCGAGCGCAAGCCCCATTCCATGACCGTGGCTTACGTTGACCCAAGCCTGGACGCGGCGGTTACGGATACCGGCAACAAAAACCTCGTATTCAGAAATGATACGGGCAATCCCATCTTCATTTACACCGAAGTCACGAAGGAGGAGGCCTGCGTGCGCATCTATGGCGTGCGCCCCGCCTATCGCTACGAGCTGCTATCCGTAATCGAAAGCCAGGATACCGCCGCCGTGCGCACCGCCTATGTGGACGACGTGGATGGTAAGCACGTCTATTACAGAACAGACCCGCCAAAGCTGTACAAAAAGGGGCATTCCGCCTGTACCAGCAACGGCTACCTGATTGCATATGACTGGGAAACCGGCGAAGAAGTGAGCCGTCAATGGCTCTCGCACGACATATATGAATCCGGCACGGATATCTATTGGCGCGGCGTGCATACCGCTGGCGAAGAATCCGGATTGACCAGCACCGCCGCAACGGACACTGCCAACGCGAGCGGCGATCTGGCCGCACTGACCGGCAACTGAACATTATTATGAAAATGGAGATTGGGAAAATGAAGAAATGCTTCCTGACACAGCGCGGCCCGCGTGCAATCGGCCCCTATTCTACGGCAACGATACATGGCGGTATCTGCTATCTGTCCGGCTTGCTGGGCGTAGATCCCGAGAGCGGCTCGCTGGCTGGACCAGATGTGGAGAGCCAGGCCAAGCAGGCGTTGGAGAACATGAAGACGGTGCTGGAGGAGCTCGGGCTCACAATGGAAGCCGTTCTGAAAACCACGGTATTTCTGGCAGATTTGAACGACTTTGGCAGTGTAAACGCGATTTACGCAGACTTCTTTGGCGACCAGTTCCCCGCTCGAAGCTGCGTGCAGGTAGCGCGGCTGCCCATGGATGCTTTGGTGGAAGTGGAAGCCGTCGTCGCAATGGATTGACGGTTTGCATATTGGAATTTTCAGCGAGTTTCAGCAAATGTTAAAAGGAGTGTGGGGTACTTATGTTTGACAGTGCGAATGTTTCAATTTTCGCGGGCAGCGGCGGACAGGTATTTGCGGAGCGCATGTGCAAATACATGGGCAAGCCCCTGGGTTCTTCTGAGGTCATCACCTTTTCTGAGGGCAACACCTTTGTCCGCGTAAATGAATCTGTGCGCGACCGCGATGTTCTGCTGGTGCAGCCGATCGGCCTGCACTCCAACGACGAATTTGTGGAAATTCTATTCTGGATGGACGCTTTCAAGCGCGCCAACGCGCATTCCTGCACGTTGATCATGCCGTACTTCGGCTATGGCAAGGGCGACAAGAAGGATGAGCCCCGCGTGTCCATTCGCGCGCGCGTTTGCGCCGAATGCATGGAGCTGGCGGGTACAGATCGCTTTGTGACGATGGATTTGCACGCCCAGCAGCTGCAGGGTTTCTTCAAGCGCCCGATGGATCATCTCTACGCTACGCCCATGCTGGCTGAAATTGTGAAGCGCATCGGCTGCGAAAACATGGTAATCGTCTCTCCTGACGCGGGTTACGCCAAGCAGGCCCGCAAGTTTGCCTCCATGCTGAACCTGCCCATCGCCATTGGTGATAAGGAGCGCGTGGACCACACGGAAAACGCCGCCATCCTTGAAGTCATCGGTGAAGTAAACGGCAAGGACTGCCTGATTGTGGACGACTTCACCATTTCCGGCGGCACGCTGGTGAACCTGGCCGACAGTCTCGTTGCGCGCGGCGCGCGCAGCATTCAGGCGATGCTGAGCCACAACATCATTTCACCTGCAGGCGTGCGCAAGATCAACGCAAGCCCCATCTCGACGGTCTATTCCACGGACACCGTATACAACCCCAACATCATCGGCGAGGACAAATTCAAAACGGTTTCCGTCGCCCCCATGTTTGCTGAAACCATTATGCGCTACTACAACTACGAATCCGTGAACGACATGTTTAGCCAGCTGCCTGAAAAGGTGGTCAATGCTGGATTCGAGCTTGCCGGTCTGAAGCTCTGAAGTTTTCCAAATAAACACCGCGCGCTGAGCCTACATGGCTCGGCGCGCTTTGGGTTGCATATGCAACGCCAGCATCTGCTTTTGCGAATGCCGGCGCTCGTTTTTTAGGGCGGAATCAGCAAAACTGGAGTTTTGTAGGCCGGCGAATTCCAAAGGAATCCGCCGGCAATTCTTATATCCTCGTCCTTATTTGGCAACCTTGGCCCAGCTGTCCTTCAGCCCGACAGTGCGGTTGAACACGGGCAGCTCAGTCGTGGAATCCCTGTCCTTGCAGAAATAGCCCATCCGCAGGAACTGGAAGGTCGCACCCACATCAGAATCAGCAATAAACGGCTCGCAATAGCCCTTCATAACCTTCAGGCTGTCAGGATTGATTCGACTCATGAAATCGCCGGATGCTACGGGCTCCGCATCTTCCTCGGCCTCCGGCTCAGCCTGCGCAGCCGCTTCCGGTTCTTCTTCGCGCAGAATCGGCTCGTACAGGCGGAACTCGCAGTCGCGCGCATCCATGTCGCTCAGGAAGTGCAGCGTACCCTTGACCTTGCGGTTCGCGCCCTCGCTGCCGGAACGACTATCCAGATCAACGCTGCAGATCAGCTCGACAATTTCGCCGCTTTCATCCTTCACCACTTCGTCACAGCGCACAATGTAAGCGCCCTTCAGGCGAACCTCCTTGCCCGGCGCAAGGCGGAAGAACTTCTTTACGGGCTCCTCCATAAAGTCCTCGCGTTCGATGTAGGCATGTTTCGTGAAGTGAATCTCACGCGTACCCATTTCCGGATGATCGGGATGGTTTTCAACCGTCAGCGTATCCACCTTGCCCTCCTCCCAGTTGGCGAAGGTAAGCTTCAGCGGATTGAGCACGGCCATCGCGCGCGGCGCGGTATCAGCCAGCGCTTCGCGCACGCAATGATCCAGCAAATTTCCCTCGACCGTGGAATCGGCCTTGGCTACGCCCACACGGCCCATGAAATCCAGCACAGCGGCAGCTGGATAACCGCGGCGACGCATGGCTACCAACGTCGGCATGCGCGGATCATCCCAGCCGGACACCACGCCCTCTTCCACCATGCGGCGCAGATAGCGCTTGCTCATTACAGTGCGCTCAATGTTCAGGCGCGCAAACTCAATCTGCCGCGGCGGCTGGTCGGTCACTTCGGCGTGCGTCACAAACCAGTCGTAGAGCGGGCGATGGATTTCATACTCCAGAGAACAGAGCGAATGCGTGATGCCCTCTATGGCGTCCTGCACAGGATGCTGGAAATCATACATCGGATAGATGCACCACTTGTCGCCCGCACGATGGTGATGCATGTGCTTGATGCGGTACATCGTGGGATCGCGCAGCAGCACGTTGGGCGAAGCCATATCGATCTTTGCGCGCAGCACGCGGGTACCGTCCGGGAATTCGCCTTCTTTCATGCGGCGGAACAGATCCAGATTCTCTTCGGGCGTGCGGTCGCGGTAGGGACTGTTCTTGCCCGGTTCGGTGAGCGTGCCGCGATTGGCCCGCATCTCTTCGGGCGACTGATCGTCCACATAAGCCAGGCCGCGACGAATCATGCTGCATGCGATTTCGTACAGTCTGTCAAAAAAATCAGAAGCGAAGTACAGCTTATCCCACTTGAAGCCAAGCCACTCGATATCGCGCTGGATGCCGTCCACAAACGCCTTTTCTTCCTTGGCAGGGTTGGTATCGTCAAAGCGCAGATTGCAGGTACCGCCATATTTCTTGGCGATGCCGAAATCCACACACAGGGCCTTGGCGTGGCCGATGTGCAGGTAACCGTTCGGCTCCGGCGGGAACCGCGTCTTCACATGGTCAAAGCGCCCATTGGCCAGATCCTGGTTAATGTTCTCCTCAATGAAATTTGTTGCGCGTCTCTCTTCGTTCTGCATGCTCTTCTCCTCCCCCATATCTCCCTGATATCGCAGGTCGTCAATTCGCCACAAGGTGGTTTTGCACGGCGTAGCTGTCCTCCATCCATTTCACATTACCAATGGTGAGCGTTTCAGAATAACCGGCCACCTCGTTGAGCAGCTTCACGCCGCTCTCGACATCGGCAATCATTGGCTGGTAGTTATTTTTATCCAGATCGGAAGTGATGTACGCGGGTATGATATCAATGCCCTCGTCGGTCACAGTTCCGTCGCCGTACACAGTAAAGCGCTGTCTGAAGATGACGCAGGCAAAATGGCGAATCACATCATTGCCACCGAAGCAGAAATTGCCCAAACTGCCGATAATGTACTTCCCCTTATACTGCATAATCTCGCCCGGAAAATGCGTATGGTTGCCAATTACGATATCTGCACCGGCATCCACCAACGCCATGCCCATCTGCTTGCAATAGGTCGACATCTTGCGCTTGCCTTCCTCGTTCCAATGCATGGAAACGATCAGCAAATCGCACTTTTGGCGTGCCGTCTCAACCGATTTCAAGATATCCTCCGGCTCAAAATTCCATTCTGTAAAGCCCAACGAGCCGATCGTAATACCCTTGACCTCCGTGTAGTATTCGAGTCCATAGCCGCTCGCACCCACGCCGACGGCCTGAAGCGCCGCCACGGTATCATCCGCGCCCACCTGCTTGTAATCCAGAAAATGGTTGTTGGCCACATTGCAGATTTCGACGCTCGATCCGGATAGAATCTGCGCCCATTCAGGCTTGCCACGGAAGTTAAAGGTGCGCCCGGAACGCTTGTCCTTGCTGTTGGTAAGCGGTCCCTCAAGATTTACGATGGTGATATCGTCCTGTTCAAAGAGCGAACGCACGTTTTCAAAAAAATAGTCGTAGCCATATTTTTCCACGTAGGAACCAAACTTGCTGTTGCGGCCACTGCCGGTTCTGTAAGTGCCCAGCGTGCAATCGCCCACGGCAGTAATGGTAATGGTCGCCGGCGCATGCGTAGGTTCAGGCGTGGGAATATAGGGCGTATTTTCCGGCGCAACGCCCTCGGCAAGCACTGAAACACCCGCGAAAACGAGCATCGCCATCGCGAGGAACAGCCCCGTAATCCACCGCCCTGTCGTTTTGCGCGCCATTCGCGCCGCCCCCTTCATGCAATAAATATATAAATTAATTATACACTTGAAATCCTTCGGATTAGATTAAATTCCGGTTGATTTATATTATAAACAATGCGCCGCGTTAATAATATCCAAAATGTGTAAACTTTTCCCAGGATATGACGAGCGCCCCGGCCGGAAGGCCGGGGCGCATTAATAGATACCTCAAACGGTTTATCAGATGGGCAGCGCGTTATTCTTTTCATCGCGCACGGAATTGTCCAGCTGGAGCTGAGACG
>CAKUDW010000062.1 GCA_934645275.1 uncultured Clostridia bacterium | reverse complement strand
TTTACGACCTCGTAGCCCGCTGCTTCCAGCTGTTCAAACAGCTCCGGCATGCCCTTTCCATATGAGCGCGGCGTCGTTAAAACCTTTCCCTTCATAAATTCAGCGCCCCCTTTTCAGCGCGCCAGCCGGTCACACATGGCCAACCGGTCGCCGGTAATATCGATATGGAACACTTCCGCAATCACCTGCGTCCAGCCATGGATAAAATACGTCCAGCCATTTTCAATCTGCAAATCGCGCTCCGCCTGCTGACGCTCGGCCTGATGCATAAATTCCAACGTGCCGCGATAATTGAATTCCCACACGATGCCGTGCTTCGGGAACTTGCAGTTGTCCGTCAACGGCGAACCGTGACGATCCTTGCCCATGCCCGTAGCATTGATGACGATGGAACCTTCCGGCAGCGCTTCGACAATCAGGTCATTCCATTCGGGTTTCGGACAAAGGTTAAAGCTCATCGGCACGCGGCTATTTTCCAGCAGATGGATGGCCTCTGCCAGACGCGGCACGGAGCGATTGTTCAGATTAATGCGCGCGGGCACGTTTTCTCCGTGCTTTTCATGCTGCAAATAAGCGCTCACCGCCAGTGCGCTGCCGCCAGCGCCCAACACACACGCCTGCGCCTGCGGATACTTCTTCCAGTGATCCTCGGGCACGAACGAGTCCAACGCCAGACCCACGGAAATCGGGTCCTTGGCATGGCCGCAGAGCTTGCCATCCCGCTTGGAAATGGAGGAAATCTCGCCGAACTGCTGCGCATAGGGATCGAAATACTCAAACAAATCCTTGCACGCATTATACAGATCAATTTTATGCGTGGTCACCAGCGCACCCAGTGAAAGCGGGTCATTCTTAATGAACTCTACCGCCGCGCGGTAATCCTCTGCCGGAGCGTGCAGCGCAATATCGATGCCCTTGATGCAGGCGTCGATTCCCAACGCTTCCGCCCAGATCGGGAAAATTCGCATAATTGAAGACTGACCGGTGGTAACGCCAATGAAATACATGGTCGGCCGCGTGGCCTTGG
Organism: uncultured Clostridia bacterium; assembly: GCA_934645275.1. Next base: position 8,396 of record CAKUDW010000062.1, on the reverse strand, counting down.
TGGGCAAATTCAGCATTTTGTTTCTCCTCCTCATTCAATTCCAAATAGACGCAGTGGGTTGTTCAGCACAATATTATTCAGCAACGCGTGCGGCACGCCCGCCGCTTCCAGCATAGGCAAAAAGCGTCTGAGAATAAAGTCCAATCCCGGTGCAGCGGGATCATAGCTTCTGAGCCGGGCAGCCGTGGTGTCCAGCGAAAGCAGCAGCCTGTTATCGTAGCCCAGCGCCAGCATGTGCTCAATCAGGCGCACCTCGGATTCGTCGTCATGGTAACGATAGCGCGCGATGGTATCGTACTCCAGGAACGCGCCTGTGCGGGCAATATCCTCATGTACGGCATAGTCCTGCGCCTGCCGGTCAGCATGACAAACGGCAATGTGCGCCGGATCGAGTCCCGCCCGCTCGCACAGTGAAACGGCCTCCACTGCGCCCTTGCCGCGCTCCGTATGCAATATCAGCGGCACATTCGCGCCCGCAGCCACAGCTGCAGCCGCTTCCAGACAGACTGCAAAGCGCCCAACCGGGCCCTCCGCACCAATAGCCGCCTTCACCGCCCCCGGCCGTATGCCGCCTTCTGCGCCCTGGATCAGTTCTCGGCAAAAGCGTTCGCGCAGCGCTGAAACGTCATCGGTATGAATCCAGTGGTCAGGCGCGTAAAACATGGGCATGTGGTAACCTGTGACGGCTACAATATGCACGCCGCTCGAACGGCTCAGGCGCTCAAGCGCCTGAATATCACGTCCTGCTCCCACCGGCTGAGCATCCAGCAATGCAGCGCCGCCTGCCGCGCGATAGGCATTCAGCTCACTCAGCGAACGCGCTTCATCGTCAATTCTGAGCGCCGGGTTCTGCGCTGCTGCCGGCGTTTCACGCACAAAGACGTGTTCATGCACCTGAAAATGCATCGGTGCTTCGGGCTTTACCGGGCCGAGCACCGTCATCAGCGTGGTCATAAGTCGCCTCCTGCAAGTATGTTATACCAACATCGAATTATAATAACTCCTGTCTTTCTGAAAAAGGCATTCTAGATCGAGAAGTCCCTTTACCTGCTGTTGATTCGCGTATCGATCAGCAAGTCCACTTCGAAGCGGTTTCGGTCGCCGCGATAGCGGGCCACGGAATACTCGATCGGCTCCTCGGCGCTGTTATAGCCGATGGTGGTAGAGAGCTGAATGGGCTTGCCGCGACGCACATTTAAATTCTCTACATCCTGCGAATATGCGGCCACCGCCTCCAGTATGCGCGTCACACGGCAGATACGCGTCTTATCGCTCTCTGCAAGCACATTGTAGAGCGATTCGCGCTCGAAATCGTGTTCAAGCACAAAGGCACACTTGTCCCCTGGCAGGTACGTCTCTACCGTCACAATGGGCTCGTCGTCTGCAAAGCGGCGGCGATAAAGATATACGAACTTATCATTTCCGGACAAGCCAAAGCGGTTGCGCATGTGCTTGGGCATTTCTGTCTCCCGAAGCTCCAACAGCTCGGTACTGGGCGTACAGCCGGTACGCGCGATCTGATCGTTGAAAGTCTCCAACCGCTTTATGAAGTCCTGCTTGATTTTCAGCCGGGCCACAAACGTGCCCTTGCTGGCAATGCGGTAGAGCCAGCCCTCCTGCACCATTTCAGTAATGGCCTGCCGCACAGTGGTACGGCTGATTTGAAACATTTCAGAGAGTTCCTTTTCCGTTGGAATCATGCTGTCCACCGGATAATCGCCGCGCTTGATCGCATCCAGCAGGAGGGTCTTCAGCTGAAAATACAGCGGTATGGGAACAGATTTATCCAGCTTCCGGCCTTCCAGCATCTATGTCAACTCCTTTAGTCTTTAAGTCGTATTGTTATTATATCATAATTTTATAAATTTGCAATATGCAGCGGCAATTTTGCGCTCAAAAAGTGTTCGTTTTTCTGCAAAAAAAGCCCGAAAGCCATGGTTTTTCTTGACACACCGCACGGGTAATGTTATAATGTAGGTACTTAGTACGGTGTGCGAAACTGCCGTACCGAAGCCCTATCTATTAGATTTTTCAACTTACAAGGGAGGAAACAGATATGCTATCGATTGAAGAAATCAGCGCATGCGGAATTATTCCCGTGGTTGTGCTCAACAATGTTGAAGCCGCCGTTCCCACGGCCCGTGCCTTACTCAAGGGCGGCATCGATGTGATGGAAATTACCTTCCGCACCGCCGCGGCTCAGGCCTCTATCGCCCGCGTAGCTGCCGAAGTTCCGGAAATGAAAGTGGGCGCAGGCACCGTTGTCACCGTGCAGCAGGCGCGCGACGCCGTAGCCGCAGGCGCAAAATTCCTGGTGTCGCCCGGCTCCGACGCAGATGTAATCCGCGAAGCAGCCGCGCTGAATACGCCCATCGTACCGGGTGTAGTCACGCCTAGTGAAATCATGCTTGGGCTGAAGCTGGGCGTGAAACTGTTCAAATTCTTCCCGGCAGAAAGCTATGGCGGGCTCAAGACCATTAAGGCGCTCTGTGGTCCGTTCCCGCAGATTAAGTTCATTCCGACGGGCGGCATCAATCAGGAAAATGCCGTCGACTACTTCAAGAACCCGAAGATTCAGGCCGTCGGCGGCAGCTGGATGGTTTCTGCCAAGATGATTGAGGCGGGCGAATTCGATGCGATTGCGGAAAAATCCGCAGCTGCCACCGCGCTGTTTAAGCAGATTCGCGGCTGAGATTGATACAGAAGGCGCACATTTTGCGAAATGCGAAATGCGCGTCTTTTCTTATAAAGATAAGAATTAGCAAAACCAGCGTTTTGCGCAGTCTGTCGAAAAAACCAGGAGAGCTCGAGAGGCACAAAGCCCTCTCGAACTTCCAGTCGTGCCCAGCGGCGTGTACGGTGGGCACGGAGCGATTTTTGCGGCGGAAAATCCCATTTTCCAGAGTAAAAATCGTTTCCTTACAGTTTTTGCGCCCGGAAATCTGAAAGATTTCAGCAAAAACTGGAGAGGGTGGCTGTGGCGGAGGAACCTGCTTCTCCGCCCACCTGCTTGTCAAAAGCTTCTTTTGACAAGCTGAGCAAAACCAGTGTTTTGCGGGCCGGCAACTGATAGCGAGCCATATGCTCCAGCTTGCATAGCTTTGTCAGTGCGTTGGTTGCTGCGTTTGGCGAAACAAGCGCCGCGAAAAACCGGGATACAATACAGCTTCGGACCTTCTCATTCCCCAGCAAACAGCTTGAAGTTTTGTATATTTCCTGATATAATGATAAATCATATATAAATACTGGTCGAGCTCGGCGATCCACCGGACAGGCCAGCGAAAATGCCCAACAGTTTTCTCGACGGACTGCACATCTGAAGGGAGCATATTCATTGAGTTATTTACCGAAGATTATCGTGGTCGAAGGCACAAATGCCTCCGGCAAAAGCGGCCTCGGCGTGGCGCTAGCGCGCGCTTTCGACGGTGAAATCATTTCCGCGGATTCGCGGCAGGTATTCAAAGGCTACGACCTCGGGAGCGGAAAGATTACGCCCGAGGAAATGCAAGGCGTACCCCACCATTTAATCGACGTTTGCGAGAGCAACGCGTTTTTTTCAGTACACGATTTTCAGCGTCTGGCCTACCGCGCCATCGACGATATTCTTGCGCGCGGCAAGCTGCCCTTCGTTGTGGGCGGTACCGGGCTGTACGTCGCTTCTGTCGCAGAGGGTTACGTGATGAGCGATCGTCCGCCGGATCTGAACTACCGCGCCGAGTTGGAAAAGCTAAGTACGCCCGAGCTCTATCAGCTGTTGATGCAACAGGCGCCCGAGGCGCAGGTAGATGCGCGCAATCGCAACCGCGTAATGCGCATGCTGGAAAAGATTCATGATGGAGATGACTTTATTCCACATAATCAGCCGCGCTACAACTGCCTGAAGTTGGGCGTGAGCTGGCCGCGCGAAGTCCTGAAAGCGCGCATTGACGAGCGGCTGGAAAGGCGCATGCGCGACGGCATGGTGGATGAGGTACGCGGTCTGCTTGAGGCTGGCGCAAGCGTGGAATTCATGCTGAAGCTGGGGCTGGAATACCGCTTCATCACGCAGTACATCACCGGTGAATTTAGCTCCGAGGCGGAAATGTGCCACGAGCTCTCGCTGGCAATCAAGCGTTTTGCCAAGCGACAGATGATCTGGTTCAGGCGTGACAAGGATATCCACTGGTTAGACATGGCCGCCGATCCACAGGCCGAGGCTTCGGCGCTGATTTCCAAATTTCTGGCGGAATAGTCTTTCCCCCGGAAGCGCGATGCACCCGACATCTGATAATTACTATTCCTAAAACAAACGCAGGAGGCGCTGTGTATGAAGCAATATAGAATCGGCATCGATGTTGGAGCGACGAACATCAAAATCGGCCTGTTTGACGATGAGATGGATTTAAAGGACTATTCGCAGGCGCTAACCGATCAACAGGCGAGTCTTGAGGAGATCATCGATCTGATGGTCGCGCTCACGCAGCGGCTGCTCGCCGCCAATGGCGTTTCCGCTGGCGAACTTGAGGGCATGGGCGCGGTCTTTCCCTCCTATATCGACTATCGCAAGGGCATTGTACTGGACACCAGCTATATCATGGCACTGAGCAATGCGCCGGTGCGCGATCTGCTTGAGGCGCGACTGGGCGTGCGCGTAGTGCTTGATAACGACGCCAATGCTGCGGCGTTGGCCGAGCACCGTCTGGGCGCGGGCGTAGGCTGCAACGATATGATCTATGCCGCGCTGGCCACCGGTATCGGCGGCGGCCTGATTCTAAATGGCAAGCTCTATCGTGGCATGCACGGCATGGCTGGCGAAATCGGCCACATGTTTGTATCCGATTCCACGGGTTACCCCTGCTTCTGTGGCGTAACAGGCTGTGTGCAGTCCATTTCGTCAGGCGCACAAATGGCCAAATACGTTACGGACCGCATCAAAGAGGGTGAGGATTCCAGCATTCTCAACTATGCTGGAACGCTGAGCAATATCGATATGGAAGCCGTGGGCAAGGCGCTTCAGAGCAACGATTCGCTGGCCCTGGAGGTGGTGCATCGTGGCGCAGAATATCTGGGCCGCATGTTTCATTCACTGAACCAGATTTTGGATATCAACGTGTTTATTTACGGCGGCGGCATCACCAAGCTGGGCAGCCGCTTCATCGATCGCATGATCGCCGCTTATCGCCACTATTCACTGGTAGACCAGCGCTATCCAGCGCGCTTTATTCCGGCCAAACTGCAGGAAAAGGCCAGCGTATATGGTGCAGCGCTGCTGCTAACTGCGAATGAATAAGGACTGGCTTTGCCCGGGCCTGTTTCCCGCGCCGCAAGTCACCTGCCGCGAAATAGCAGACGCGCCGCAATTCATGCGCGGCCTTCGGCTGGCATTCGTCAGCGATGTGCATCTGCGGCCCCGCGTACGCCCTGAACAACTCTCGATGTTAATCGAGCTGATCGCAGCACAGCGGCCGGATATGCTACTGTTGGGCGGCGATTATGCCGAATCTTCAGCCGATTGCGAGCGTTTCTTTGCGGCGCTCGCGCGATTAAAGTGCCCTCTGGGCGGCTTTGGCGTACCTGGCAACAATGATTTTGAATCTGCGGCACAGCTGGCACAGTGGATGCATCGCGCCGGCGTGCGATTGCTAAGGAATGCGTCCGTACGCCTGGCTCTGAACGGCGGCACACTTGAAATTGGCGGCTGCGACGACCACAAATACGGCGTGCCCGACACGCATCGCCTCTTTTCAGATGAGCCCGGCGCTTACCGCATTCTGCTGTCACACTACCCGGCCGCTCCGAAATGTGTCTGCGAACTTCAGCTTTCCGGTCACACGCACGGCGGACAGCTTTGCCTCGGACGACTCTCGCCCTATTCCATCGGCTTCGAACACAGCTACGGTATACGCGCCGTGCGCGGCGAAACCCGAATCGGACCGACGCGGCTTCTGGTATGCAATGGCATCGGCGTCAGTCGCCTGCCGCTGCGCGTCGGCGCGCCGCCCGAAATACTACTGGTAAGATTTATCTGAAAAAAATTTGGAAATCGGCCAAAAAGGTATTTACAAACCCGGTTTCTAGTGCTATAATATATCTTGTTCGTGAGCGAACATGGGGCATTAGCTCAGTTGGCTAGAGCGCTACACTGGCAGTGTAGAGGTCACGAGTTCGAGTCTCGTATGCTCCACCAAATTTTTCGTCTGATATGCACAGTATCAGGCGGTTTTTTGTGCCTAACGCACAATTTAATCCGAACCGCATAACGTTTTCGATTCTTTGTCAAATGTAGGATTCAATATCAAAAGTAGGGGTGCGTGCATGAGGTTGACAGAATCCTTGCCCTAAAAGCGGCGAAGCTTTGAAGCCGAAGGCGAGATGTTTGAGGGTTTTAATGGCGTTGTTGCAGCCCTCAGTAAAACCGTTGGACAGGCGAATGTCGAATGCGTTCAGGATTGTAGGTACACCAGTTAGCGAGCATTTTGCGGCAGGATTTGAACTCTGGGAAATTCAGGCGGTCGCAGTCTTCCAGCCAGAAGTCGACCTGCGCTCGGCTTCGGCCCGGCCGGATGCGGCTATGAAGCCGTAGAAGGCCTCCTTGATGGCGTATGTCTGTAAAAGCCGGTCGGAAAAATAAGAACCATTCTTTTCTCAGCATTCTCATCACCGTCTTTATTTATATCAAAAAAGGCGTAACCGCCTGCTTGACGGGCAGTTATGTTTTTTTAAGTTGGAAGCTAGAAGATTCCCAAGTTTTCGTGAAACGAAAACCGCGAACATCAAAATTGAGAATTTGGTTGCTTGTGCTTCATTGCGGTAGGAATAACGTACTGCTGTTTGAATTCGCTTTGCGTTTATTGAGTGCTTTTTTCTATCGGATTGCTTGACTTTAGAAGAATGCTATGATAATATACAAATATGATTATATTGTGATTGCATTTTTAGATTTTCTAACGCTTTCTCAACTGATTTGCTGACCTCCAAGTTTACTGCTAAATTTGGATTTCTTATCCGGCGAACTCTCTGCTCTAGCTCTCTACCGATTTTTAAAGCGACACTTGTAATACGCGTTCAATTAATTGGAAAGGAGATAAGCTCAGTGTATAACAAAAGTGACTTCGAATGGATATGGCCAGTACCTAAGAACAAATTAGCTATCACGATCCCTAACGAGCATGATCTGAACATTAACCGTTCGTTACTTGCGGAAATCCCCGAGAGAATTATCATTGGGTATATTCCGCAAACGATGACTTTAGCTCTATGTGCGGATGACGCAGGCTTTACTTACCCAAAGAGCGGTAGTTTGAAACTACCAGAGCTGATTCAAAAGTTCACGGATCAAGGAATGCAATTCCCTGCACGTTTTACCATGAAATTCGAAAACGACATGTGGGTCGGGACTCTGAATCCGCAGCCCAATCCGGAATATCGTCTTAAAAGGCCGCCCCGAAGAAAAAAAGTGCCTGATTTAGAAAGCTTGGAGAAGGAGGCTGGCTGTTAGTGTATTTCGGATTAGAGTCACAAGCTTATTGCCTATTTCAAAAAAGAATTAAAGAAATATGTAAGGGTAAATGGTTGTTTATGGAATATGAGGATCGCGTTTCCGAGGCGAGCTTCGTATTCTGTGTGGCTCTGCGGATTTTCTCTACCAAAGGTGGTTCATTTTGGCAAGATTATCTCAATCTATTGGGAATTCATATGCAAAATAAAAGACCGCAACATCAGAATTCTAGATATTGCTTGTCATTGGATAAACCTGTACGCGCATCTGACAATAGCGCTTATCCTTTTACATTGTTGGATCTTTAATAGCGCGTGAACCTAACGATACGCTCTCAGATGTACAATGTTTTCTTGGTACACTTTCTTCAAAACAACAAGAAATGCTGAACTTGTTAATGGATGGAAAAACGCACAGAAATGTATGTATGAGAGCAAATATGACGTCTGATGAATTACGCCAACAGCTCCGGATAATTGGTGAAGATTATCGAAATTATTCTATGATTAACTATTGAACTTCGTTCTTGTATCGTGCCATGTATATCGGTCGAAACTGCGTTTATCATACTGTTTTGACCGATGCATGGTCCCAAAATACTGTAAAATAGAGCCGCGTATTCGACTCGCTATCAACTAAAACATTTGTGAATAGCTTTAAGTCACGTTTTTTCTAATGCGAATGAATTTGTTACTGTTTTACCAATCAATTTGTCCTGTTGTCTGCTAAATGTTGAAATAATACCCGTGTGATCATGCGTCACCGTAATCGTTGTGGCAGTCCTATTATAATTTTACAATTGGAGAACGATAGTGGTTGTCAGGACTTGCAACACTATCTACTATAGAGGCATACGGCATGGGGCTATGACAAAGCCGGTGAAGCCGAAGAGTGCTGAGTGAAAATAGCATTACACGAC
>CAKUDW010000061.1 GCA_934645275.1 uncultured Clostridia bacterium | reverse complement strand
GCGCGGTTGGGCTGCATCAGAAGCAATACGCCCAGCGCCATCAGCAGCAGGCCGAAGGCCAGATCATACTGAAAGGCCAGCTGATACATATCCCTTGAAAAATAGCCCATCAGCTTTAAAATGCCCAGCGCGATCAACATCGCGCCCGCTACGATTCCGACCAGCGAAATCGAAAGGCCGGGCCATGCGATCATCAGCACACCCAGCGCCATCAGCAGCGCCGATGCGATGATGCAGCCGGTCTTTGCAATTCGAACGGCTTTGGTGGAACGCATCGTTTTTCCCTCCCAGACGGTGAAATTCGGCGGCGCGCACATGCGCCCGTCATCCATGCTCACAGTATAACTCTGCCGGAGCGCTTTCGCCATGGACAGTTGCCGCCGCCTGCCCCAAAAACAGGCATCCGGCACGATTTGCTGAAAAACTAGGCAAATCGTGCCGGATGCACAAAAAGTAGGGGATATGCGGCTGATTTCAGGCGGAGGCCGACTGTTCCGCGCGGCTGAACATTTCTTCGATCATGCCGTCGCGCAGCTCGCACATCCGCGACAGCATCGGCAATATGTCCTCCTTCAGGCCGCTGTTCAGCCAGTCGATAAACAGGCCGTAACAGTGGCACTTATAAGAAGTGATGATGACGGATCGATCCCACGCGCTCAGACGCCGCCCGGCAAAGGCGGTGTTGAAATAGGTTTCCACGACGTACTGGCAGATGTTCATCAGGTATCGGCCGTACATGTCGCGGTTTGTGGAATTGTACAGGTGCAACGTGGCTTTGCGGTTCTTCAATATGAATTCCACAACAATGTTCAAGCACTGCTCATAGGATTCGACGCGCGCGTACTTGCTGATTACGAAGTCCACCTCGTCCTTCGCAATGGCTTCGATCAGGCTCGGTAAATCCTGAAAGTGATAGTAGAAGGTGTTTCGATTGATGCCGCACACTTCGACAATATCTTTAATGGCGATTTTATTCACCGGGCGCTCGTTTAGCAGCTGTACAAAGGCCTCCATTATGGCTTTTCGCGTAAAAGACGGCATGGCTGTTGCTCCCTTTCTTCAATGATTTCAACAACGTCGTTTAAATCGCAGCGCAGCACCCGGCATATCTTGCCCAGCGTTTCCAGATTTACCGGCCTGCGCCGCCCCATCTTGGCGATGACCGCGGAGCTGATGTGCGCCTGCGCCTGCAAATCCTTCTTCTTCATGCCCTTGTCGATCAGCAGCTTCCATAGCCGGTCGTAGGAATAGGCGCAGTCCATTTTGCATCATCTCCAGCTTCGTTCGAACCTTTCTGGAGCCAATTATAGCATTTTTTAGGCAGGTGTTCAATAAAATCTACACGAAACGAAAGAAAAAATTCTGTTTCAATGCATGTTTCAAATTATGCCGCGCAGGACATGAATATAAGTGAAGCGCAAAGCACGCCGCATTGGCGCCTGGCAGCCTGTCGACAGGCGCAAACTGTGCAGCGCATCCGACATTATGTTATTTGGAGGTATTTTTGCATGAATCTTGAAGGCTGTGAAGCAAAATATAAAACGCCCGTTCCTGAAGAACGCGTCTGTCCGGTTTGCGGGCGGGAGGTAGAGGTATTCGCGCGCCGGGGGCGCCTGGTGGCGGATTTCCGCTGCGAATGCGGCTATGTTTTTCACGCGGAGGCGCAGGATGATCCGGCTCTGCGCAGCGCCGAGAAATACGGCGCAAGGCCGGAAAAATGAGGGGCTAAATCAATCGGAGACAGAGAAAAGCCGTTATGGAGGCTGTATTCGCGTTGCTCGAAAACATTCTGTGCGTCTGCGTAAGATGCACAATGGTTTGAACAAAAGAAAGTTTGGGCCCATATAGAATTGCAAGCGTTCAGTTCAATGATGTTTGAACTGAACGCCTGTTTTGTAGGAACTGGCAAAACAGGCGTTTTACCAGTCGACGGCTTTTGAAGGAATGCGCTGGTAATTTTTAGCGCTTCGCTGCTGGAGTTCTTTCGACAGCCTTGCAGCGTAACTGCTTTATTGAGAGCGGTTACGCACGCTTCATGTGCGTAGAATCTGTGTCAGACGCCCAGCTGCCCGCGCCGCAGGTCTTCCTCGGCCGTGAAGGGATGTATGGGGGTGTAACCCGGCAGGGGGCAGATGCGCTGGTGGTAAACATCCAGGAACCAGTCTGCCTGCGGGAAAAAGTCTTTTTCCAGTTCATAGACCGGTGTGATCCAGTTGCGCGCGCCCAGAACGGTTACAGGCGCATCCAAATCGTCAAACGCCATCTGCGAGATGTTTTCCGCAAAGTCATTGATGATGGAGCCGCGCTGGCATGCGTCGCTTGCAATAATGATTCGTCCAGTCTTCTTTACGGACTCAAGCACTGGCGCATAATTGAACGGAACGATGCTGCGCGCATCGATTACTTCGCATTCAATGCCAAACTCGGCCTGGAAACGCTTTGCCGCATCCAGCGCGCGATAGAGCGTCGGGCCAATGGTCAGGATGGTCAAATCCTTTCCCACGCGCTTTACATCGGGTTCGCCGATGGGAATCTCATAATAATCCGTCGGCACGCCGCCCTCGTGGAAGAATTCTCCCTTGCCATAAAGCGACTGGCATTCCAAACACATTACCGGGTCAGTTCCGGTCAGTGCGCTGTTGAGCAGGCCCTTCATGTCGTAGGGCGTAACCGGATAGATTACCTTCAGGCCCGGTACATGCGCGCACAGGGACGACCAATCCTGCGAATGCTGCGCGCCGTATTTGGAACCGACGCCCATGCGGACGAGAACCGGCATTTTCAGTTGCCCGGCAGTCATACCCTGCCACTTGGCGAGCTGGTTAAGAACTTCATCGCCCGCACGGCCGAGGAAATCGCAGTACATTAGTTCCGGCGCGGCGCGGCCGCCCAGCATGGCGTAGCCGACGGAAGCTGAAATAATGGCGGATTCGGAAATCGGCGCGTTGAAGAGCCGTTCATAAGGAACGGATTTTTCCAATCCCTTGTACGCCCCGTACGCACTGCCCCAGTCGCGCAGATCTTCACCGAAGGAAACCAGCGTAGGATCGCGATAGAACGCTTCCAGCATGGCCTCAAAAATTGCATCGCGAATCTGATAGACGTTGCCCGGCGAAAGCTCTACACCATTCCGAATGGCAAAGCGACCGCGCTTTTGCACCTGTTTCCAGCGCGGATTTTCCTCCAGCGCGCCCCAGACGCGCGGCGTGCCCTCGGCCAGCGCGGGAATGTGCTGATTGGAGAACATGTGCTTTTCAATGCTGTCGCGGTGAGCGTGGAGATCCATTCGGGGTGAAAGCTTCGTATCCGTAGCCAGCTCAAACATTGCGAAATTCAGCGCGGCGATGTCCGCTTTCATGCGCTCAATTTCTTCGGCAGTCATAACGCCATTTTCCTGAAGCTGACGCTCGTAATCGGCCAGCGCATCCTGTGCGACCCATGCATCTATTTCCTCACGGGTGCGGTTGGGGTTGGCGTCTGAGGTGGAATGACCGCAGAAGCGATAGCTCACGACGTCCAGCAGCGCCGGGCCCTGCCCATTCAGCAGCAGTTCCTTTTTGCGGCGAACCGCGTCGATTACAGCAAAGACATTGAAACCGTCTACGCGTTCGGCATGCATCTGATCCGGATTGATGCCCGCGCCTATGCGCGCAAGGACATTAAACGCCATGGTTTCACCGCAGGTCTGGCCGCCCATACCGTAGCCGTTATTGACGAAGTTAAACAGTACAGGCAGGCCGCCCTTGTCGTCCCACAAGGTGTGAAGCTGGTCCATGGAGGCAAAATTCATGGATTCCCATACCGGGCCGCAGCCCACAGAGCCGTCACCGGCGTTGGCCACGCAGATGCCCGCCTGCTTCGCCACTTTCTTAAACAGCGCCGCGCCCGTTGCAATCGGTGCGGAACCGCCGACGATGGCGTTGTTGGGATAAATGCCGAAGGGAATAAAGAAGGCGTGCATGGAATTGCCCAGGCCTTCTGCAAAGCCCGTCTTGCGGCCGAATATTTCCGCCATGATGCCATACATGAAAAAGCGCTGCGCCAGCTCCCTGATATTGCCGTTGAAACCGCGGCGCACAATGTCCAGCTGCGCGCCCGCGCAGGATTCTTCCATAATGGTTTGAAGCTGTGCGTCGCTGAGCAGACGAATAGTGCGCAGGCCTTTGGCGATCAGCTCGCCATGTCCGCGATGGGTTCCAAAGATGAAATCGTGCTCATCCAGCGCGAACGCCTGGCCGACGGCGGCGCACTCCTGACCGATGCACAGATGCGCCGGGCCGGAATAGGTGTATTCTACGCCGTTATACTTGCCGGTCATGCGTAGATCCTGCAGCATGTTTTCAAAGGTACGGATGGCCAACATATCGTGGAGAATGTCCTTTAACTCCTGATCTGTGTAGGCGTTTCGCACATCCGCCATCTGTTTCTGGTACTGATTGACCGGAATATCCTGAAAGTGTTCGAAAGATGGTTTGCGGCGTTCCACAGGATCGATAAAAATCTGTTTTGCCATTTGTTTTTCCTCCCAGTATCACATATGTTCTGCGAAAACGGTTGGTATTGTTCTTTTACGGCAACCGCGTGCCGAAGGCGCCATCAGGTGGGAACTCCGGCACAGCGATTTTCTTAAAACTTGCTTCTGGAAGCTCGTTCATGCAGCACCATAAGCCTCAGTGGATTACGCAACTGAACTTTGCTGCCCAGAGCGCTTTTTGCACGGATGGTTATAATCTCTGCGGTTTTCAGAAGTCTCGCTTGAATTCGTAGAGATTGATTGCTTCCTGACTGGGCCCCAGAAGCGAGATGGCGCGCAGTCCGCCCATGGGTTCGTCGTGATCTTCGATCTCCTCGGATAGAAAGCGCACGCCCTTTGCCCGCAGTTCGGCCACCGTTTCATCAATATTGTGAACAGCCAGTCCGAAATGCGTCAATGAACCGCAGTTGCCGAAACTGTTTTTCTCATCCGGATTTGCGGGCTGAATCAGCTCTAATCTGGAACCATTCAGGCTCAGCATGGCGTATTCGCCAAAGGCGCAATGCTCGCGGCCAAGCAGCGTAAAGCCGATCAGCTCCTGATAAAACGCCAGGCTTTCGTCCATATTCCGGGTATTGATGCAGAGGTGATGAATTCCGTAGATTCCATTCATCGACGCGTCCTCCTTATTTGATAATCAGATCGCGGCCGCCCTTTTCGCTGTTAATGGCCACGGCCAGAATCAGCACGACGCCAAATACGACTTCCTTCCAGAGAGGGTCCACGCCGGCCATATTCATGCCGGAGGAGATGGAAATAACGGTAATGACGCCAATCAGGGTGCGCAGCGCGCTGCCCTTGCCGCCGGAGAAGAGTGTACCGCCCAGCGCCACAGAGGAAATCGCCATCATGTAGAGATTGTCGCCGATGGTCGGAACGCTGCTCTTGAGTTTATACGCATACATGATGCCGCCGATGGAGGCACCCAGGCTGCACAGCATGAAGGCCAGCGTCTTGATATGGGCGGTGTTTACACCGGCCAGACGGGCGGCGCGCTCGTTGGCGCCGATGGCGAAGATGGATTTGCCCAATTCCGTTTTGCGTTCAATAATTACGCAGCCAATCATCAGCACGATGGAAATCCACAGAATAATCGGGAAGCCGAGCACCTTCATTGTCGCCCAGTTCACGATGTAGCGCTGCTTGATTGGAATGGTGTTGGAGCAGCCGTTCGAAATGATGATGGCCATCGCGCGATATACGCTCTGAGCGCAAAGCGTGACGATAAAGGACGGGATTTTCACGCGGGAAACCAGCGTTCCGTTGATGAAACCGATCAGCGCGCCGAAAATCAGCATGAGCGGAATCATCCAGTGCCCGGTATAGATTACATAGGTACCGGTGATGACGCAGGTGGCGGAGGCTACAGCGCCGATGGACAGGTCGATGCAACCCGCATAAAGCACAAAACCGATGCCGCAGGCCATGGGAAGCAGCGGCGCGATTTCCAGCGACATATTCTGCAGGGAATACAACGTCAGGAAGCTGGGATTGATCAGATAAAACGCCACGATGACCAGCACTGCGCTGAAAATGTAGCTGTTATGCTGCAAAAATCCCTTCAGAGAGAAATTGCGTGCCTTCGTATTTTCCATTTCAGTCGCCTCCCTTAGAGCATTACTTTAACGACGTCTACCTGATCGGGCTTATTGCCCACAGGGCAGTCGAATTCACCGGAAATCAAGCCGTCTTTCATGACGATGATGCGACTGGAAAGCCCCACGCATTCGTCCAGCGTATCGCCCATCAGCAATACGGAAAATCCCTTTTCAGTAATGGAACGAACGAGTCCGTAAATGTCTCCCTTGGCGCCGATGTCCACGCCGCGGGTGGGGTGATCCAGAATCAGAATCGGACATTCGCTGTCCAGAACGCGGGCAAAGATGACCTTCTGTGCGTTACCGCCGGAAAGATTGTTGATTCTCTGATCAATGCTCGAACAGCGAATTCCCAGTTCACGAATCCACTTTTTCGCATTCTCGCCCTGCTTTTTATTGGAAATCAGGCGATATTTCGCATTGCGCTGATAGTTCGAAACAGAAATGTTCTCGCATAGCGAGAGAATGCCGATCATGCCCTCCTCGCGGCGGTCGCGGGGAACGGACAGGATGCCTGCCGCGCGCGCCGCGCTGGGCGAGGAGAAATTGACTTCCTTGCCGTTTACGCGGAGTGTGCCGCTGGTCTTGGCTTCATCGCCGCTGAGCACCGCGCAGACGTCTTCCTTGCCGGAACCTTCTACGCCGCAAAGACCGAGAATTTCGCCCTTATGCAGCTTGAATGATACGTCCTTGAAGGAACCAAACATGCACAGATTTTCCGCCTCGAGCACCACTTCGTCTGAAGGAACGGTCTGACGGGCGGAGACATAGTACTCGCCGTTTGTTTCGCGCCCGACCATCTTTTCGTACAGCAGCGCTTCATGGGCTTCGCTGGTCTGCACTTCCGCAGTTTGCCGGCCGTCTTTGAAGACATAGATGCGATCTGTGATTTCCAAAACTTCCTGCAGGCGGTGGGAAATGAAGATGATGGAATTGCCCTTTTCCTTCATCTGCCGCACCTTTTCGAAAAGTACTTTCATTTCTGCGTCCGAAAGCACCGTCGTGGGTTCATCCAGCAGAATCAGAGCGCGGTTATTGGCCGTTTCCGAAACGATGTCAAATACCTTTGTGATTTCAACCATCTGGCGCATGGCGAAGGAAATATCGCGAACCTTGGCCTTGGCAGATATGTTTTCCAGGCCCATTACGTCCAGAACTTTTCGAGCGCTCTTGTTCATTGCGCCCCAGTTAATGATGTTTCCGCGTGCAAAATCCTTTTCGCGCCCCAGGTAGATATTCTGTGCGACGGTCAGATTGCTGATAAGGGACTGTTCCTGAAATACCATGCCGATGCCCTGACGGTTGGCGTCAAGCATGGATGACGCCTGGAAAGGCTTGCCGTTCATTTCCATGGTGCCCATAGACGGACGCTCCACACCGGCAATAATCTTCAGCAGCGTGGATTTGCCCGCGCCGTTTTCACCGATCAGCCCGATAATTTCGCCGCGATTGATTTCGACATTGATGTCTTGCAGTACTGTATTATTTCCGTAGACCTTGCCTACGTTGTGAGTCTTGAACAGAATCTCTTTTTCCATGCGTCTGTTCCCCTCCTTTACTTTGCGATGGTCTTGCGATCACGCGTCAGGGTCAGCGCTACGGCAACAATGATGATGATGCCCTGCAGCGCCTTCTTGTAGTTGGCGTCTACACCGATAATGGTCAGGAAGTTCAATAGTTCCATATAAATCAGAATACCGACCATGGTCTGAAACATTCCGCCCTTGCCGCCGCTCAAAGAGGTACCACCTACGACCAACGCGGTGATGCAGGGGAACATCTGATCGTCGCCCAGCGAGGCCTGACCAAACTTCAGGCGGACCAGCGCCACAAAGCCGGCGAGGCTGGCCGCAATGCTGCTTAAACCAAAGACTTTAATAACAACTCGATCCACATTGATGCCGGAAGCGCGCGCTGCGGCCTCGTTATCGCCGATGGCGTAAACTGCGCGTCCGAATGCGGTATAATTCAAAATAATGCAGCAGATGAAGAAAAACGCAAAGGCGATCCACGTAATCAGCGGAATGCCCAGGAAGCTGGTCATGGACCAGTCGCTCATCCACTGAGCTTGTACGCGCGCCGCGCGGCTGTCATAGAGCAAAACGGCAATGCCCTTGATGATGGTGCCGGTCGCATAGGTGATAATGAACGACGCGATACGCAGTTTGACATGCAGGAAACCGGTAATGAATCCGTAAGCGATGGCGATGGCGATTGGAACCACGACGCCCCAAACGCCCCAATTGTTTGAATTGCGGTCATTGAGGATCAACAAAGCGATGCAGGACCCTACAAAACCCATTATACCCTCAACAGAGAGGTCGATTCGGCCAACCAGCAGCACAAAAGTCAGACCGGTTGCCAGAATCAGCGGCACCGACATTTGTTGCAGGATGTTCAGAATGTTTTTCATCGAGAAAAAGTGACTGTCATAAATCGAAAAGAAAACGGTCATGACAACCAGCAATATCATCGGCGCATAAATGCGAATTAAGCTGCTGCGGGATTCTTTTTCGACCTTTGCAACAAACTGTTCCGCAACCGTCATCGAACTCGGTTCCTTTTTTTTGAAAAGGTTCATGGATATCTTCCTCCTGATAAAAGATTACAGCTTACAGGCATTGCTGTTTGTCCGACGCGAAGCATGCGCAGGGTAGGCGGCCGGATTTGCATCGCGGACCGTCTCTGATAAAGTACAGTTCATCCTGTGAAAGGATGAACTGTACATGCCTGTTGCTTTTAAACAACCTGCCCTGATATTATTCCGCGGCAAGCTCCTCAAAGGTGGCATAGTCCGCCATCACGCAGTAGCCCAGATCGGTGAAATCATATTCGGGCTGGCCGTCGATGAAGGTGGCCTTCATTTCTTCTACGTTGTCCGCGGTGATGAGGGGAGTGTTGATCTGGATGATCGGGCGCTCAACCTTATTGCCGTTGGCGGCCGCTTCATAAGCGTAAGCAGCGCCGTAGCCCATCAGCATGTAGCCGTTGTTGGCGATGAAGCAGGTCATGTCGCCGGCCAGAACTGCATCGTAAGCGGCGGCGATACCGTCGATACCATTGACGAGAACCTGACCATTCTTGCCTTCCAGCTTCAGAGCTTCGATGGCACCCAGGCCCATCGTGTCGTTGGCGGACCAGACCGCGTCGATGTCCTCATAGGTGGACAGCCAGGTCTGGGTAATGCTCATGGCCTGATCCTGGCTCCAGGAAGCGACCTGCATGTCGAGCATTTCGATGTTCGGATACTCTTCCAGAGCCGCCTGGAAGCCACGATAGCGGTTGGCCGCGGAGTCTTCGCCCTGT
>CAKUDW010000060.1 GCA_934645275.1 uncultured Clostridia bacterium | reverse complement strand
TATATCTTTTCGCCCGACCGCAAGTTCACCACCTGGCGCAGGCTGTGGGTAGCGCTGGCCGAGAGCGAAATGGAGCTGGGCCTGCCAGTCACGCAGGCGCAGGTAGATGAAATGAAGGCGCATATCACCGACATTGATTACGACGACGCCCGCCGCCACGAGGAACGCGTGCGTCACGACGTGATGGCGCATGTATTGGCCTACGGCGACGTCTGCCCGAACGCGCGCGGCATCATCCATCTGGGCGCAACCAGCTGCTATGTAACCGACAATGCCGACATCTTGATGCTGCGGGATGCCATCGCGTTGATTCGCAAAAAGTTGATCGAGGTCATGCGCCGTCTGGCGAGATTCGCCATGAAATATAAGGCGCTGCCTACGCTTGGCTACACCCACCTGCAGCCCGCGCAGCTGACCACCGTGGGCAAGCGCGCCTGCCTGTGGCTTCAGGATCTCTACATGGATCTGAACGAGCTGGACGATGCGGCAAAGGCCGTCAAGCTTTTGGGCAACCGCGGCGCAACCGGCACGCAGCTGAGCTTCATGGAGCTCTTTGACGGCAACGGTGACAGGGTGGACGAATTGGAACAACGCATCGCTGAAAAGATGGGTATGACCGCCGTATTCGACGTTTCCGGCCAGACCTATCCGCGCAAACTGGACAGCCGCGTGCTGAGCATGCTCTCGGCAATCGCGCAGAGCGCTTACAAATTTGCGCAGGATCTTCGATTGCTGCAGTCCTTCCGCGAAATGGAAGAGCCCTTCGAAAAGGAACAAATCGGTTCCTCCGCCATGGCTTACAAGCGCAACCCGATGCGCTCCGAACGCATCTGCGCGCTCGCGCGCCACATCATGACGCTGACGCAGGACGCGCAGATGACCGCCAGCACGCAGTGGTTCGAGCGCACGCTGGACGACAGCGCCAACCGCCGCCTTTCGTTGCCGGAGGCGTTTCTGGCCGCGGACGCCGTGCTGGAGCTGTACGCGAATGTCGCGGGCGGACTGGTAGTATACGAAAAGATGATCACGCGCCGCGTAAATGAAAACCTGCCCTTCATGGCCACCGAGGACATCATGATGGAAGCCGTGCGCATGGGCGCGGATCGTCAGGCCATCCATGAACGGCTGCGCGTACACTCGCAGGCCGCCGCTACGCGCATGAAGCGCGACGGTCTGGAAAGCGACCTGATGGAACGCATCGCCGCCGATCCCGCTTTCCCGATGGACAGTGCGCAGCTGAAAACGCTGCTGGCTCCGGAAAAATATACCGGCCGCGCCGAAGCACAGTGCGAGCGCTTCGTCCGCAATGTTATTCAACCCATCCTCGACAGCCAACCCAGTGAAAATATCGGGGATATTCGAATTTAATCTGGTTTTTATTTAAACGTGGAGATGGCCATGCGCCACTCCACGTTTGCTCTATTAAAGACCAGGAAAGTAAAGCCAAAATTTTGCAGGCCGGCGACTCCTGTAGAGAAACGCCGACCATTCTTTAGATGAATTGCTTTTACCCTGCCTTCCTTTTGCGGGCGGGATAAATGCGCGCACACAGGCAGGTAAGGTCATCGGCACGACCGCCGGCGCGGCGCGCGGCAGCCTCATGCACCAGCCGTGCGGCGAGCTGACGCGGGGAGATATCCTGCGCACCGGCCAGCGCTTCAGCGATGAAATCTCCGCCGCCAGCCTCCATCACGCCGTCGGTAGCCATGATAATCATGTCGCCCGGACGCAGCTGCACGCGGCTACAGCCTGCGCGCGCGCCCTCCACCACGCCCAGCGGCAAATCGGCGCTCTCGACACGCATCAGCGCACCGCCTCGCAGAATGATCGTCTGACATGCGGCCATCTTTGAGAATTCGGCCACGCCGCTGCGCAGATCCAGCAGGCAGAGATCCAACGTAGCGAACAGATCTTCGCCCGAACGCCACAGCAAATACTGATTAACTGTTTCCTGCGCCAGTTCCCGCGACAGGCCTGCGCCCAGCATACTGCCGATCAGTTCCACTGCCGCTCGGCTCTCCTGCGCCGCAGTCTCGCCCATGCCCATGCCATCTGAGAGCAACAACATCAGCCGTCCACCATCCACAGTGCGAATCAGGTGACTGTCGCCGCAGGCGCTGCCCGGTAACCCGGACTGACTGCTCACCGCCGTTTCTGCCGCAAGGCGCGGCATTCGGAACGTGTCCGCATCGCCCATGCGGGCCATCTCATCCAGAATTTGCGCCGCCTGGCCAAACTGTGCGGCCAGCATGCGCTCGTCGGCGCAGCGCTTCACGCCCGCGCGCCGCTTTTCACAAAAATCACGCAGCAGCAACCCCAGACGTTCGGGAATCATGCGTCCGCGACGGCATATGCGCAGCACGTCCGGCGGAATTTCTCCATCGGAAAACAGCACGCGCATGCCCGGTGGAGCGCTCACCCGTTCCAGCGCTTCCTCGATCAGGCGGCACAGCAACCGTACCGCGCGGTTATCCCCGCCCGCCCAGCAGGTTTCATAGCTGTTGCAGCCAACGCACAGGCGCGCGCGCATCTGCTGAATCAACGCCTGCTCGTCGGGCGCGGCATTCATACCAGGCAACGCCACGGCAAGGTGGTTGAAGGTTTCACCCAGCGATTTCAGGCGGCGCGACAGGTTCCTTCGCGACCTGTCTGACGCATCTCCGGCGGGCGCAGTCAAGTCCTCCAAGCGACGCAGAGCCGCGTCCGGCAGCAGCGCATAGCAGGCGATCGCCGCACCCGCCGCCCAAGGGTTCAACGCCATATTACCTGCCAGCACGCGTGCCAGAACTGCCGCAACCAACGCGCCGCCTGCGCGCCAAATGCGGCCATGCAGCAGGCTACAGCGCACGGCGGCCGACATCATTGCAAGTGTGGCCGCCGCGCAGAGATTCGCACCGCCCGCTGCCAGGGCTAACCCGCACATGAGCCCTGCGCCGGGCAATGCCAGTGCCACCAGCGCCGCCGCAGCTGAACCGCCCGCGGGAAACAGCCGGTACAGACCCGCCAGTACGCCGCCCACAACCACTGCTGCGCCCACGCGGCAAGTGGGCGAAAGCGCTTCGGGCACAGCCGTCATTGAAGCGAGTTCCAACATAAACGGCGCAGCCGCGGCCGCCAGCGCACCGCAGGCCGCCGCCTGAAGCGATGGCAGCAGCTCGCCGCCGGCACACACCACGACGGGCAGCAGGCAGGCAAAGCCCGCAACCGCGGAAGCCCGGGTTTCCGCGTCGATCTTTCCCGCCATCGGAATCAACGAAAGCATAAATTCCACGCCCAGCGCCATTGCGCAGGCGATGACCGGCAACAGCGAAATCCCGCTGAGCGGCAGGCGAAGCGCACCCAGCAGGCAGCCTGCAACCGCAGCAGCAGCACTGCGGCCGGAAACCGCAACCGCGCACAGCCCGGCTACGGCCAGCGGCGATGCGCGCATCAATATTTCGGCGCGCGTCAGCAAAAACATGATTGCGGCAATCGCCAGCGGTTCCACACCGCGCATGGCAGCGCGCTGCGCCGATTCCCACGCGCGCCGCATGCGGTGCGCGCATACCGCAAAGCTCGTTTCCGATTGAAGCGATTTCAGCATGGTTTTCCGTTGCCTCCCGGATGAATTGAAGTGGAAACTATCTATGTCGGTTTGCGGCATGCAAGAACGTATATTTTGCGAAATTCAGGAAACAATACCCTCTGCAATCATCACAAGGAGGACTGACAAACATGTTGGATCGTATTTCTCTGATACTCACCATCATCGGCGGCATCAACTGGCTACTGGTGGGCCTGTTCCGTTTCGACCTGGTGGCCTACATCTGCGGCGGCCAGACCGCAACGATCAGCCGCATCATCTATGCCGTAGTGGGCGTGGCGGCGCTGTGGTGCATTTCACTGCTGTTCCGTGAACGCGACGACGCGCACGCGCGCACGGCTGAGTAAGAGCGCCGGATTTTTCCAGTTTTTTCCATTCAACGAAGTGGGCAGAGCCGTGCACTCCGCCCACTTCTTGATGTGTGAAACCAGGAGCCATCGATTCAGGGATTGAAGCCGGGAGCCTGGCAATGCGGAAAAGCATCGCGGCTGCATCCTGAAGGAACTGGAAAGCCCGCTCTGAAAGCGTTACAGTTCGTTCACAAATTACGGCATGTTTATTCATTGACTTTCCCTGACTACGAATTTATAATACAGACAGTTTCAGAGAACGAGCCGCACAGGGGCTCACTGAAGCGAAAGATGCAACAACTTGAAAAGGAGAGTTGAGAAATATGAAGAAGAACACCAGCGTTTATTCCCGGCGTGGATTACTCCTGATCGCCAGCCTGATGTTGGCCTTCGCAATCGCCATCTGCGGCGCAATGACAGCAGGTGGTTTCCTGAGCAATAAGGCGGCCTACGCCGAAGCCGCGGCTGAACCGGTATCCGATCCGAGTCCGGCCGTATATGTGGCGCAAAAGAACGCTTCCAGCGTGGTCGGCGTGATCACCAACACCCAGCAGTGGGATCGTTCCTCCGGCGAAGTGAAGGAAACGATGTACGCACAGGGCAGCGGCGTAGTCATTAAAGAAGGCGGCTACGTACTGACCAATTACCACGTGATTGAAAATGGCGACAGCTACCAGATTCTGATGCCCGACGGCAACAAGGTGGAAGCCACGGTCGTCGGTTCCGATTCCTCGTTGGATCTGGCGGTGCTGCAGGTGAGCGAAGAGGATGCAAAGCAGCTTACACCCGTAACGGTCGGTGCTTCCAATGAACTGGTCGTGGGCAGCACGGTCATCGCCATTGGCAACCCTGGCGGCGAGGTTCTGGCCAACACGGTGACGCAGGGTGTCGTATCCGCTCTGGAGCGCAGCGACGTATCCTCCACCAATACCACCCGCAATGTGGATTACATCCAGCATGACGCGGCCATCAACTCCGGCAACAGCGGCGGCGGCCTGTTCAACTACAAGGGTGAGCTGGTTGGCATCAACACCCTGAAGTATTCCGGCAGCATGTATTCCAGCGTTTCGTTCGAAGGTCTGGGCTTCGCCATCCCGGTGGAAACCGCTTACCCGATCGCGATGCAGCTGATTGAAAACGGCAAGGTCATTCGCCCGCAGATGGGCGTGACCGTGGCCGACTACGACGGCCCGAACGAGCCTACCGGAAACTATCCTCCGGCCAGCGTATGCATCTATGGTGTGAACGCCGGCAGTCCTGCTGAGAAGGCCGGTCTGAAGCAGTACGACTTCATCTATGCCATCAACGATGAACGCGTAACCAGCTTCCGTGAGCTGACAAAAGTGCTGGACCAGTACAAGGCGGGCGATGAGGTATCCGTGACTGTGGTGCGCTACGACAGCGTATATCCGGTTTCGAATAACTACAACTACGGCAACGATATGTTCGGCAACTTCTTCGGCGGTTACGGCCGCAACTACGGCGGCTATGGCTACGGTTACGGCAATGACGGCAACAGCAATGGCAACGACGGCAATGATTCCTCTAGCCAGAGCAGCAACACCGTGACCGACCTGAACGTCAGCGGCGGCTACAACTTCGTAACCGTAAAGGTTACGCTGGAACTGCCCGAGGACGACGCGCAGAACTGATTCCTGAAAGGCAAATTCCCTGCGGGAGCGGCATTGAGCCGCTCCCGCTTTTTTGAGGGCAAGAATCAGTGAAACTATGTTTTGCAGGTTGGTAACTATTACATAATTTCAATCCACGCTCCCCGTGCGGGGAACGACTTGGGGTGTAAGCGATAGCAACACAAAAATTGCATTTCAATCCACGCTCCCCGTGCGGGGAACGACCCCACTACTATACGTTCGAAGAAGCTGAGTATGTATTTCAATCCACGTTCCCCGTGCGGGGAACGACCTCATCCCAGATGTGCAGTGCCGTGTCCAGCGTATTGCAATCCACGTTCCCCGTGCGGGGAGCGACAGGCGCAATGCTCGCAAATGCTGTCAACTTACCGATTTCAATCCACGCTCCCCGTGCGGGGAACGACGGCGATCCGCTTTGACGGCGGGCGCTGGATACTGATTTCAATCCACGTTCCCCGTGCGGGGAACGACCGCCCCAATTTGGGCCGTTTGACCTCGAGCGCGAAATTTCAATCCACGTTCCCCGTGCGGGGAACGACCGAAGATGCTGGTCATCTCGCCGCGATAGTCGCCGATTTCAATCCACGTTCCCCGTGCGGGGAACGACTTACCGGTATTACCATACCGTCATCGTTTATACTTATTTCAATCCACGTTCCCCGTGCGGGGAACGACAACGTCGAGGCTGACGCGGCCGCCTACGACGCGATTTCAATCCACGTTCCCCGTGCGGGGAACGACAATATCGAGGGCGTGGAGCTGGGCCGTACGGACACATTTCAATCCACGTTCCCCGTGCGGGGAACGACAGCAAAAGTTGACAATATCTGCCCTACGGCATTATGCAACTTCCGCAACTTTCAGCAACATTGCTGAAGACACTCAAGTTAAACCCGCCTATTTTCACATGAATAACAGGCAAAATGCGGCGCGAAGCTCCCTGCGATTTTATGATCACTTCCACCTCGCACCCGATCGTCTCATACCATCAGTACATCATCCGGCTGATAAGTGGGATGCGCACCGATATGCTGCACCTTTGACTGATACCGGTTGCCCAGCGAATAAAAGCGCAGGCTATCTGTCTTGGGATCGATCAGCACCGTCAGCTCTGCCTGCAGCATGCGAAGCTGCCCCGCATCCAGGCTGCACTCAAATACTGAATTCTGCACTCGTTGACCATGAGCAACGCACTTTCTGGCCACCTGGCGCAAGCGGCGCTTGCCTTCGGCATTTGCGGTACTGACATCATAGGTAATCAAAACCAACATGCCATCTTCCCCCTCACTTCCATAAAAACGGCGGATACGCATCCAGATCGCCGCGCAGATACCGCGCCAGCAGGAGCGCCTGCACATATGGGATCAGGCCCCAAGATAGCTTTTCCTTCAAGTAGGGATGTGTGATCTCTTCCTTTTTACGGCTCTGCCACGCATTCAGCAGCAGCTTACGGCCATCGTCCGTTAGCAGCACCGCGCCGCCGGACTGGATGCGAAAGTGTTGTTTTTGCAAAACGCGCGTATTGATGAGCGTCAGTACCAGTCGATCCGCCAGCGGCGCACGCAGTTCTTCCATCAGATCCAGTGCCAGTGAGGTGCGCCCCGGGCGATCCCGATGCATGAACCCTACATAGGCGTCTAGTCCAACGCTTTCCAGTGCGGCAGTGCAATCGTGCGTCAACAGCGTATACGTCATGGACAACGCCGCATTCACTCGATCCAGCGGTGGCCGCCGGCTCCTCCCCTGAAAACGAAAATCTGTTTTCTGGTTCAGTATCATTTCATCCCACACGCCAAAATAGCATGCGGAAGCCTCGCCTTCCATACCGCGCAGACCGTCCAGTTCTTCCGCTGCAAGCAAAAGCGGCAGCTGCGCCTGCAAATGCATGGACGCTTCGCGCAGCTTGTCCACATTCACGCGCAATGCGTGGTCGCGCAGGGTCCGTTCCAGTACCCATCGACTATTGTATACCTTACCAAATATCAGACTGCGCGCCACGCGGCAACTTTCAGGCAGGCTGTCTGAAACGCGATACTGTGCCTTACGCAAAAGCACGTTGCCCCTGGATGCACCCGCTGCGCGTGCCAGTAGACGTCCGTTCGGCGTTAAAAAGCTCAGCCCTATGCCGCGCTCGACGCACGCTCCCATCAGCGCAGGGCTCGCTCCCTTATAGGCAAAACTGATGACGCTTTCCAACACCTGAAGCGGATACTGCGCCGCCTTACCTTCCTCCTTATAGATCACCACGTTTTCATTTTCCAGCGCCAGATAGGCGTCCTCCGAGGTGACAAACAGCGTGTTGAGCATCTTTCTCATGCCTTCACCTCCTCAACCGCCTGGCGCAAATAAGCGGACGCCGCTTGCGTTTTCTGCAAACGCGGCAGACATATCTCCTTTAAAGAGCAGGAATTGCAATGCTTGCCCGATTTGGGCGACGGCGTATGCTCGCGCGCCATGTTATCCCACATGGCGCTGAGCATATCACGCACGCGCTGCCGCAGCTCCTGCGTAAATTCGACCTGCTGCCGCCGCCTGGTCTCGCCGTAATAAAGGCTTCCCTCCGGTATATCGCACAGCAACATCTCTTCCAGACACATGGCCTGACCGCACAGCTGGAGCGCATCCGCATCGTGCGCCTTGGGCGCACCGCGCTTATATTCCACCGGATACGGCTGCCATGTGCCGCACTGTCCCTGCAGGGCAACACCGTCGGGCGACAGGTGAAATTCCACCACGTCGCACACGCCCGTTACCCGCAGCTTTTGAGATACAACGCGCAGGCTGCGCACCGTCAGCACATCTCCGCGCCGCTCGATGAGTGTTTCATCGTGCGCGCGTTCGTGCATCAGACTGCCGTCGATAGTGCGCAGATTATCCGCCCACTGCTGTTCAATGAAGATCAGCGCCCACTGGCGTGGGCAAAACGCATAGTGCTGCACGCCGGACAGCGTCATGGAAAGATCGCTCTCAGTGCGAACCGCATCGGTCACCCCATCACTTCACACCGCACACCCTCGGGAAGATTGCCCTCATCTATCGTTACATTATAGTCGGCATAGCTGCGCGGCGAGGAGACCTCCGCCTTGCGCTCTGCCTTCACCAGATCAAACAGCTTCCACGCCGGCGCGTTGCCAAACTCGCTGTCGTGGCGGAATACGATCAGCTTACGCACGGCCATTTTGCCTCGGGCGGCGCTATGGTCGTTTTCAAACATGTTCAGGATGGCCTGCCACAGAAGCGCCAAGTCGTCCTCGGAAAAGCCCGTGGTCTTGCGCGCCAGATTGGCCGACACGAAGCCCTCCGCACGATACAGGCCGTAGGGCACGATACATTTACTCCCCATCTCAGTGTTCTTATTAACTGCATCCTCTTCCCTGGTAATGACTACGCGCGTAATGGCGATCTCCTGCGGCATGATGGGATCGATGCTCCGCGCAAAGCCCAGCTGCACCGGCCCGCGCACCTGGCCGCAGTTCAGCGACGCCTTTACGAAGGTGGTCATTACCGCGCCGAAGGTACGAATATCAAAGTAATGGTCGCACATATAATCGAGCAGCTTGGCGTCGATGTCCTTATCCGACTTTTTCAGCGTTTTCAGCTCAGAATCCTTGATGTCCGGATAGCCGTTTTCCGCCAGCGCCCTGCGGTCGCTGCGGTTGAGCGGTTCGTTCTCGCGAATATAGATGCCGTAATGGGGGGCATCCTCCTTCACCATCTGCACATAATTGCGAATCTTGCGCTTCAGGCACACGTCCGTCACCAACCCGCAGCCAGTCTCCGGATCAACGCGCGGCATATTGCCGGCATCCGGATCGCCATTGGGGTTACCGTTTTCCACATCGAACAGAATCACGAAGTCATACCGGTTACGAATGCATTCAGCCATTGCTCCTGTCC
>CAKUDW010000059.1 GCA_934645275.1 uncultured Clostridia bacterium | reverse complement strand
GTTCAGCTACATTGGCAATTCCTCGCTGTCCGGCGCGTATGCGATGGTGATGTCCGACCAGGCGCGCGAAAAGGTGGACGAGCTGTCCCGCAGCATGACCTACCTTGAGCTCAGCACTACGCCTGGCTACATGGATGAATTCATGGCCGCCTGCTTCCTGCCCCACACCAACGCGGAGCTCTTCCCCTCCTGTGCGACGCATTAATGGGAGGACGCATGGCAAACAATATTGAAAACAACAAGGAAATGGTGCCGCTTGAGCACTATGTGAATCTGTTTCGTGCGCTCGATCCCGCTGAAGCGGCCGAGCGCACCGGCTGCGCCTTTGACGCGGAGCAGGGCTGCTTCCACGTGCGCCTGCTCTACGCCGATTATCGCATTCAGCACCCGGATTTTGCCATTACCTGCGACGACGCAAACGCGCTGGCGCTCACCAACATTCCCGCGCAGATTTTCATATTGCGCTATCTGCTGGAGGGCCGCGCATCCACGGGCAGCGGCGCATTTTTGCCGTACCGCGAAATGCCCTGGGGCGACGTATACCTAAAGCCTTTTACCGGTCGCTGCCTCACCCGCGCCGCTTACAGCTTTGGCACAAAGCTGAACGCCTTTAAAGCTGCCATTGAAAAGCTTCCCGTCGTGCCGCTGAAGTATGGCGACGCTTCCTGTCAGATTGAGCTGACGCCAGGCTACGAGCTTCGCCTGATCGTTTGGGAAGGCGACGACGAATTCCCGCCGAATGCGCAAATCGTATTTTCAGATAACTTCCCCGTTGCCTTCTCCGCGGAAGACCGCACCGTTGCGGGCGACCTGATTATCACTGAGCTGAAAAGAAACATGTAAAAGCAAGGCCACCGGCTCCATTGAGCCGGTGGCCTGTTCGTTTAATGGAAATTAATTAGTAAAACCGGAGAGCGGCTCTTGCTAAGAGCCGCCTAGGATTCATCTAGAACGCCCCTTCATGTCGCTTTCGCCGGCCATCTCATTTTTTCTCCCACGCCGCGAAGAGCTTTGTCTTTTTATCGACGGGCATATCGCTGGCAACATCCCATGTTTCGCGCAGTGCCGCATCCTTATACCAGCCGGCGAAGTTATAGCCCGCGCGCTCAGGTACAGGCAGGTCGTTAATGGGTTGCCCCTCCGCCACCCAGATATCTGAAACCGGCTTGCCGCCGTTCGTATCGAAGGTGATGCGCACGCGCCTGCCCTGTACGGGCTGCGCCGTGGCCGAAGGTCCTGCGAAGGCCGCGCCCTGTTCTGCTGTCTTCGGCTCACCATCCTCCCAGGCCGCATAGAGCACCATATTTTTCGAAACCGGTTCGTTTTCGAAATCCCATTCCTCAGTCAGGTCGTAATCCTTAAACCAGCCGCGCAGGTGCTGCCCCCGCTTCACCGGATCGACCGGACGCGTCAGCAGTTCGCCGTAATTCACAACTGCATTCTCCAGCTCGCTCCCGCCGTTGGTCTCAAAGCGCACCGTGCATTCATCCGAAACATACAGCAGAAGATCGTTGGATACGGAGTCGTACACCTGCTGCGCGTCGGGCGTGGTAACGCAGAAATTGCGATTGCTGACCTCAGTAATGCCGGATTCGCCGTTCACCTGCATCTGAAACGTACCCACCAACTGGTTATCGGCCCATTCGCTGCCGTCCACAAACGACAGGTGGTTCATGTAAAACGCTCTGCCGCAGCCGCGCAGCGCGATGTCCGAGGTGTCTATCTCCGGACGGACAATGCAGCCGTTTTCCATCGGCATGACAAAGCTGTCGTCATACTCAATTTCATTCTGCATCGCATACATGATATAGCTGTCGTCCTCGTCCTCATCGGTGCGCGTGATCGTGAAAACCACGGTGATCACATCGCCCGGTTCGACGGCCACCTCATGCTTGCCGTTCACCGCAAGATCGAAGGTATAAACCGGCTCCATGCGCTCGTCCTCGGGCGTTTCGGCTGTCTCAGCCATGGCCGGCAAAAACAGCGCGAGCATCAACGCCGCCAGCAGCGCCCACATTCCGATTCGTTTCATGCCATCTTACCTCCCTCTTTCGTCGTCTCCGGGTTCAGCACCGCGTCAAACAGGCAATCCAAGTCTGCCTGATCCAGCGTACCATCTCCGTTTAGGTCGTACGCCGCAGCCGCCTCGCCCGCTTCCAGCAGGTTGTAGAGCAGCTGCACATCGTTGATATCCACATTGCCGCTGCCGTTGATATCGCCCCACAGGCCGTCCTGCTCCGGCGTTTCAACTTCCGGCATATCGTCGCTCCAGCAGACCATGAACGCCGCCGAGGTCTTTGCCTGTGCCAGCAGGTTTTCAAGCGGGAAGGCCCTGCCGCAGTTGCTGCGGCTGTTGGGATCGTTCATCAGCACGAGCCCATCCTCCGTCACGCCGCGCAGCACCAGATAGTGCCCCCTGCTGGTAAAAATACCCGGCCCCATGTGCGCAATGACCGGCTTGCCCGCGCGCAGCGCTTCGAGCACGGCCCCTGCGTCATTGGAAATCCAACGGCTGTGTACCCCGTAGGCAGCCGCGTAGTGGCTCAGCGTATCGTGGCTCCAGCCTGCGCCATGGTAGCGGCCCGCGTCCACAGCGTCGCAGAATAGCGCGTATGGATTCTGATCGGTATTGCCAGTCAGATAGGCAATGACCATCGAAAGACTGGTGGCCGCGCAGCCGGAACTGGCCACGCTGCGTTCCAGGCCGCGGATGGTGCACACCGTCTGCGGATAATCGCCCTGAAAGAGCATCGGTATTGGCATGCCGCGCTCATCGCTGGGCCGCACGCCGTTCCACAGCGCCGTATCCACGCGCGGCGCGACGATAATCTCGTCGTCCGTCGGCACGTCCTCCGCGCTCTGATCCTCCTCCGCATCCGGCGTGGGCGTGGGCGCAGCCATGCAGCTCTCATCGTGCGCATGCTCGGGCAGCGTGCAGATCAGGTTCTGCGCCTCATCGTAGCATTCCGGGCCGTGCGCATGCGCCGCCAGGCCGCACGCAGGTTCGGGCGTAGGCTCAGCCGCAGGTTCTGCCGTAGCTTCGGGCGTAGCGCTGGCCTCGGGCGTGGCCTCCGGAGAAGTCTCAGGAAGCGCCGTCTCCGACACGACAATGACAATCTCATCGCTGCGCGTCTCGTTGCCCGCCGCGTCCGCCGCGGCGACATACGCCCTGTGTTCGCCCAGGGTCAGGGCGTTCGTTTCATATTCATATGTGAAGCGTTCTCCCGGCGCAGTTGTCACCTGTTTTTCCTCCGCCAGAACGTCGTCCACAAAAATTTTCACATTCACAATGCCCGCGTTATCGCTGAATTCCGCCGCAAAGCGCACGGCCGTTCCCAGCAGGGCGTTCGCGCCCTGTTCGCACTCAAAGCGGTGCAGCGCGGGCGCTTCCGTATCTGTGAGCGTAGGTGCTTCCGTGTGCGCAGGCGTTTCCGTGTGCGCGGGCGTTTCCGTATGCGCGGGTACTTCCGTGTGCGCAGGCGTTTCTGTATGCGCGGGCACTTCCGTATGCGCGGGCGCCTCCGTGGGCGCGGGTGCCTCCGTGGGTGCAGGCGCCTCCGTGGGCGCGGGTTCCGGCTCGGGCGCGGCGACCTCCTGCTGCACCGCCGGCTGCGGCTCCTGCGGCGCGGCTTCTTCCGCCGTGCCCAGCACAAAGCCCTGCAGGCACAGCAGTGCCGCAAGCCCGAAACTCAACCGCCGGATCTTTTCATTCATGGCGTTTTCCTCTATTCTGTATCAATCTGGCCTGCGGCCCTTTCGGGCCGCAGGCATGGGTCTATTGTTGCTCAGTCTACCGGGAATTCCTTGTGGAATTTGGCAACGATCAGCGCCGCATCCTTCACGGTAATGCTTTCCCCGCAATCCATATCGGCGCGCAGGAAGTTTTCAACCGCAAGCCGCTGCGTGAATCCGGCGTACTTATGGTTATACATATCGTACACCAGCTGCGCATCGTTGATATCCACGGTGTCGGTGCCGTTCACATCGCCTTCGTAGGAAATCGTGCTCGGCGTACCGGCCTTCTGATCAACCAGCGCCGCGGCGTCCGCGCGCACCTCGTCAATCGTCTTGCCGGAAATCATCAGGTAATAGTAAGCGTCGCCATACACGCCCTCGGTCTTGAACATCGCGTTGCCGTCGAAGGTATATACGTTGCCGTCTGCCGGCGTGCCGGAAACCAGCACCAGCCACATGGACTGGCCACTCGTCTCGCCCTCAGCTTCCTTCAGCTTCAGGTATTCCTTTACTTCCACGGTGGGCTTGGCGTAGCTCTTCGTAACCGTCACCGTCAGCGTCGTGCCAGTCAGCTTGTCGCCGGGAATGGTGTAGCTGCCGTCCGCGTTGGGCTTGAGCACGGTGCCGTCGCTCAGCTTGACCTCGTAGTCGTAGGCCGGGTCCTTGATCAGCTTCAGCGTGTAATCCTGTCCGTTGGGCGCGGTGTGGGTCAGGCCGCCCTCGACCTCGCTGGCCGATACGCCCTGGATGATGATGACCGTGTTCTTCGACGGGTCGATCGGGCCCACATACTTCTTGCTCACGTTTACCACGATATCGCCGGTGATCTGGTTGCCGCTGATGGTGTAGCTGCCGTTGCCGTTGCTGGTCACCTTCAGTTCAACGTCGCCGATCTTTGCGGTAATGGTGTAGTCATACTTCGTGGTATCGCCGCTGACGCTGAAGCTGTAATCCACGCCGTACTGCGGCTGGTTTTCAGGCTTTACTACGTCGCCGGCGTCCGGGCCTTCGAAGCTCACATTGTACTTCTTGCCCGTCGCGGTACCGGAAATGGTGATATCGCCGGTAATGTCGTCCGCCTTAATGGTGAAGCTGCCGTCGCCGTTGTCAATCACGCCAACATCCTTACCGTCGATTTCCGCCTTCACATCGCTGTAATCGTAATGCTCGGGATCCTTACCGGAGAAGGTGTAGTCCTCGCCCGGCTTGGTCGCGGCGTCGCCAGTGAAGTCGTCGGGCAGGGTCACGTTGTAGCCGCCCACGCGGATGATCGCGAAGTTCACAATCGTCGCCTCGGGCGCATCCTGCATTTCGGCGTTCGCGGATTCATCCACCTTTGCGGAGTTGAATTCCACCTTCGTCTCGCCAGCCTTCAGCACGGTGAACTTCAGCGCGACCAGCGCTTCGCCCACGTTCGCATCGTCGCCGTAGCGCGCCAGCGTCAGCGTGCCGTTGTCCTTGTCGTCGTAAATATGGCCAAAGGGAATCGTGGTTTCACCGGCGTAGGTCAGCATGGCCGGATCATAGCCAATCTTCATATATACGGCGTTGTAGGTCTTGCGGGTCTCGTCGTTCACGACGACGTTGACGGTCACCGTGTCGCCAATCTTCACATTTTCCGTAACCGCGGGGTCCATCTTAACCGCATAGCTGCCGGTTTCAACCGCGTTGTTCACGGTCACCTCGCAGGTCGCGCTCAGGCCGCCTACCTTGGCGGTGATCGTGGTCACGCCCAGCTTGTGCGCCGTCACCTTGCCGTTTTCATCCACGGAGGCGATCTCGGAATCGGCGGATTCCCATGTAACATGCGTATCCGCGCCCTCGTCCGCAGTCACGGTGGCAATCAGCGTATCCGTGCCGCCCACAGTCAGGCTGATGCTGTTCTTGTCCAGTTCAATCGCCGTGACCTTCGGCTCGGCGACGACGTTCACCGTCAGCACGGCGTACTTCATGCCGCCCACCGGAATCATGTTCTCATCCAGCACCATCGGATAGTTGGTATCGTCCACCGACACGCTCGGCAGGGTAATTGCGGCGCTGTCGCCCGCAACCGCGGTATCCTTCACGGTGAACCGCAGCGTGCAGAGCTCGCCCGTCCTGGTAATGGGCATGCCCAGCGTGGAAACCATGATGCGGTTCTCGCTGCCTTCCACGGCCGCCACGTTCAGGTTGTTTTCAGCAATGCCGCCGTCGTGGCTCTCGCCCGCGTAGCTCAGCTTCTCGGAATCGAATTCCACCATGAACGCCGCCATGCCCACCGTGGGCGTGTTATTGAAGTATACGGGCACTTCGATCTCCTGGCCCGCCTTCGCGCTGATCGCGCGCTGCTCGCCCAATGCGATGGTGGGCGCGTTGGTCTGCACCGTCACATTCAGGGTCGCCTTGTCCTCGGGCACGTCCACCGTTTCGCCGGTGATCTCGTTGCGGGAAGTGTCGCGCACCTTTTCCTTCTTCAGCTCGAAGCTCGCCTGACTATCGGCCTCAATGTCGGCCTTGGCCGTAAAGGCAATGGTATACAGCGTACCGGCCGCCACCGTCTGCCCTGCGGCCGTCAGATCGACATAGGAAATCAGCACGTACTGCTTGCCGTCCTTATCGGTCTTGGCCTTTGCGGAGGCCTGCACGCCTGCGATCGCGTCTCCGGCCACGCTGGCGGACGGCGCATAGTCAAACAAATCGCTGTTGAAATACAAATCGTAGCTCAGGCCGTATACGCCCTCGATGGGCGCATCCAACTTCACGGCCACATTCACGGTATCGCCCGCCTTCAGCACGGTTTTGTCCGCTTCGGGCGCGACGCTGGCCAGCGCTGTTGCGGAAAGCAACAGCACCAGCGCCAGAATCCAAGCGCAAAGTCTTTTCATTCTGATAAAATCCTCCTTCGAATCGTCACGCCGCAGGCGTAAACTCGTCGATCTTAGACAGATAGTAGTCGTTGATCAGCAGCACGTCGTCGATATCCACCTCGCCGTT
The DNA here is from genome assembly GCA_934645275.1 of uncultured Clostridia bacterium. The sequence goes on along the minus strand of CAKUDW010000059.1, from coordinate 2,796 downwards.
CTGATCCACATCCGCCGCGGTAATCTGGTCGTCGGTCAGCTCGGCCTTGGACAGGTAGTAGTCGTTCGCCAGCAGCACGTCATCGACATCCACCTCGCCATTCTGGTCCACGTCGCCCAGCATGACTGCGCCAATCACCTTGAACAGCTTGGCGATATCCTTGCCCAGCGGGTCGTCCGTGCGGTTGAAGCCAGTCTTCCAGCTGCAGCCCGTTACCGAGGGAAGCCCCGCCGTTCCATTCTCGGTATTGACATAGGTCGTACCCTCAATCTCAGTGGGATTTTCACAGCTGGTATCAATCAGCCAGATACCACCGACGGGCTTATCTACACCGCAATCCTTTGAGTACTGGTTGTTAGAAATGTTGTCGCACTTATTCATGCTCTTGTAGTAGCCAATAATCGCACCGACATTGGAATTACCGGAAATCTTGCCGGTGAAGGTATTATCGGTGAAATTGTAACCGCCCCAGGACTGTGCTACAAATGCATCGGAACCGATGATACCGCCAACATTGTTGTCGCCGCTAACCGTGCCACTTGCCTTACAGCCGGTAATGGAAATCTTAGCGCCGTTGGGGGCAGTGCTGTTCTGGTAGCCGCCACCAACAATACCGCCGACATTCTCACCACTGCCCACTACCTTGCCGCCAAAGGTACAATCTGTAACGCTGCAATTACCCATCGCGTTGTCACGCGTACCGATAATACCGCCAACGTAGTTTGTACCCATAACGGTGGCATAGCTCACACAATTCTCAATCGTACCCTGCAGACGACCGGCGAAGGAGCCGATCTTGTCCTGATCGCCCTTGTAGCCGATGATAACGCCTTCCTTGATCGTGCAGTTTTTGATCGTGGAAACATAGCCAGCGCTGCAACCCGCAAAGCCGTTCGTGGTGATCTCAGCGCCCAGCAGACCAGACTTCAGGATTTTCGTGCCGCTTTCGATGGTGACATTGTCGATAACCACGGCAGATCCAGACAGTCCGACGCCTTCCATATTGTTAATCAGGCCATAGCCCTCGATCTGTTCGCCATAAATGCGCAGATTCTGAATTGTTGCGCGGAAAACATAGGCAAACAGCGGCTTTTCGCCCGCAGGAACGGTAAGCAGATGATTGCCGCCATCTAGCGTTCCTGAGAAGGCGTTCATATTCGCGCCCTTCTTTATATCGCGCGTGCCGTCCTTCGTGCAGCCAATCGGTACCCAGTTCTTGGGCAGGGTAACATCTTCCATCATCTTGAAGTACTTGCCCTCATAGCTCTCGCCACCCTCGACAAACACGGACAAGCGTTCAAAATCAACCGGGCTGGACAACTGATATGGATCATCCGCCGTGCCACTGCCCTCAAACAAGGTCTCCACCGGCGTAATGGTGATGGTAGCGACGTCACTCTTAACTTCGCCGATCTTGTTGTCCTTTACACCCTTTACGATGCAGTAGAATTCAAAGCTGCCTTCGGTACCGGTGCTGAAAGCGCATTCAGTACCATTGGCAACCGGCTTACCGTCGCGATACCAAGTATAGAAGTACTGCGTGCCCTCTTCTTCCTGTACTTCAATAGTCAAAGGAGCGCAGCGCAGACCCTTGGCGTAGCTGGCACTTTCGGGTTGCTTGGTAATTACGGGTGCTGTGCCCACAGAGCCTTCTTCATCATAATTGAAGATGACTACCGTGCCATACTTTTCGAAGTTTGCCAGCGTATCCTTCTGGAAGCTAATCTGGTTCCACTGCTCTTCCGTGCCGCGGAAGCACACCAACTGCGGATGGCAGAATTGTGCAGAATCGCCATAGGTCGTCAAGGTTGCGGGCAGCACCAGTTGTTCCAGTTTCTTTCCGGAATAACTGATTGCCTTTACCGTCGTCGCGCCCTTGATTTCCAGATAACGCAGCGACTCAGAATTGTTCAGGCAATTTCCGTCCACGGTTGCAATGCCGGCCGGCAACACCAGACGGGTCAGACCGGAGCAGTTATAGAGCATGTTGCTCATATTCTTAATCGTCTCCGGCAGACGGATGGACTCAAGACCTGTGCAGCCGTAGAACAGCTGAGAGGCATAGTTTACATTTGCGGGATCGACGCAATCCTCGATCACTACGCGCTTCAGACCGGTACAGCCGTGGAACACGCCGTTGCCATAGGTAATAATGGTTCCGGGCAACGTCATCGTGCCCGTCATGCCCGTGCACTGCCAGAATGCACCATTTTCAAGCTTCTGCAGGCTGGCGGGGAATACGGGAGTACTCAGAGACACACAATCACTGAACGCGCTGCCACCAATGCTCGTCAGCGTAGAAGGCAGATTGAACGCCTTCAGGGCAGCACATCCGTTGAATGCTTGTGAATCGATGGTTTGCAGACCGCTGGCCGGGACACTGACACTTTCCAGCGCCGTGCACTTATTGAAAGCCATTTTGCCAATTCGGGTCAGCGTGCTGGGAAGCTTCACAGCGGTGATCGTCGTGTTCTGAGAGAAAGCGCCGTCGCCGATTTCAATAATACCCTCCGGGATGGTCACTTCGCCGGAAACATAGGGCATTACGCTGACGATTTGCGTTTCCGTGCAGATCAGACCATCGGAGATGCGATATATGCCGCCTTCCGCGATCGTCAGGCTCTTCAGTGACGTACAGCCGCTAAACGCGCCCGGATTCAGGCTGTTGATCGTTTTGGGCAAGCTGACACTTTCCAGCGCCGTGCACTTACTAAACGCACTGGCGGCCAATGTCGTCACGCCTTCCTTAATGATAACGCTCTTCAGCGACGTGCAGCCGGCAAAAGAGCTCTCGCC
>CAKUDW010000058.1 GCA_934645275.1 uncultured Clostridia bacterium | reverse complement strand
GAGATCGTGGCCAAGCAGGAAGCCGGCGAATTCGTGGAAGGCGTTGGCAAGGAAGCCGTCAAGGGCGGCCTGCTGGCGGACGTGATGGGCGTGCGCGCCTTCATTCCGGCGTCTCAGCTCTCCCTGCGTTATGTTGAAAAGATCGAAGAGTTCGTGGGTCAGACCATGACCCTGAAGATCATCGAAATCGACAAGGCGAAGAAGCGCATCGTTGCTTCCCGCAAGGCCGTGCTGCTGGTGGAAGAAGCCGAGCGCAAGAAGGCCCTGTGGAACACCTTCGAAGTCGGCTCCATCGTGAAGGGCGTTGTTCGCCGCCTGGCGGATTTCGGCGCTTTCGTGGATATCGGCGGCGTGGACGGCCTTGTGCATGTGACCGATCTGAGCTGGGGCCGTGTAAAGCACCCGTCCGATGTGGTGTCCGTTGGCCAGGAGATCGACGTGAAGATTCTGAATGTCGATCCCGAGCGCGAGCGCATCTCGCTGTCCTACAAGCAGACTCAGCCCCGTCCGTGGACTGTGGCCGGCGAAAAGTATCCTGTGGGTTCTGTGGTTGAGGGCAAGGTTGTCCGCATCACTACCTTCGGCGCTTTCGTTGAGCTCGAACCCGGTCTGGACGGTCTGGTGCACATTTCCCAGTGCGCGTTGACCCGCATTGCGAAGGTTGAAGACGCCGTGAACGTGGGCGACATCGTGCGCGTGAAGGTGCTGGACGTCAACACTGAAGCCAAGCGCATCAGCCTGTCCATCCGCGAAGTGCTGGAGGACGAAGCGCTGGATTCCGTGCCGGAAGCCGATGAGTTTGCTCTGGACGATCACGAATAATCCGGTATAGACGAACAGGGAACTGCGAAGGCAGTTCCCTGTTTTTTATGGTAAAAGCACGGGCAGCTTCGTATTGAAGCTGCCCGCGTCTTTGCTAAGTATAGCAATTAGTGAAACCAGAGTTTGCGGGTCGGCGGATTCCGAAGGGATACGTCGACAAACGTTTACCAAATGGTCGGGCGTTCGCGGCCCATATAGTCGCAGATCGCGTCGATCATGCTGTGCGACAGGGTTTCCTGGTATTCGGCACTGTTGAGCAGCCGGTCTTCACGCGCATTGGTTAAAAAGCCCATTTCAACCAGAATGCAGGGCACGGTCGACCAGTTGTTGCCGGTGTAGTAATCCGTTAAGCTGATTCCGCGATTGCTTGCGCCGGTTGCTTCAAGCATTCGGCTCATGAGCAGCTTAGCAGCGCGCAGCGATTCCTTAGGCTGCGCCCAGGATTTGGATACCATCATGCTGATACCGTTCGGTTTGCCGCTTTTCCAGGCGTTGCAATGCAGGCGCAAAACCAGGTCCGCACCGAAATCATTCATCATCAACGCGCGCTGCTTGTTGGAAATATTCACATCGTGCGTCGTGCGGGTCATTTTGACCTCTGCGCCGAGCATTTCAAGCTCTTCGCGCATGCGCAGGCCGACCTGTAAATTGATGACGTATTCCTCCGTCTTGCTGACCTTGCCGCGACCGCCGACCGCTACCTTGGCCTTCATTTTGCCGCCCTTAGGCGCACTGCGTTCCTTTTCGCTGTCATGATGGAGCTGGTGCCCGGGATCAATGCCAATTTTCACGCCTCTGAGCAGGCCATCGACATGCACGGCGCAGGTTTCGGTAAAGCGCCCGTCGTAAGTGGAGACCGTGATGCTGCAATCGCCGATTTTGCGGGGTGTAACGACGCCGCTGAGCGCATCTACACTGGCGATGGCAGGGTCTGAACTGGAATAGCGCAGTGTGCCCGCGTCCTCAGGCAGCGGGTGTGCCGCCAGTGCTAGGGCGATGTCCTTGCCGAGTATCAATGTGATTTCCGCCTGATCCAGCGCTAATCCGTCGGGCGGAGCGACTACGCGCAGCGCGCACTCGGCGCGCAGCCCGCTGACGCTGACGGCCGTCAAGCGAGTTTCTCCCACGGTGACGCCCGTCACCCGGTTGCCGGAGGCGGCAGCAATTGCCGTGTCCGCCGTTTCGAGACGATAGCTTTCCGAACCCTGCGTAAATTCCGCCGGGATACTGATGCAATCGCCGACCGCGACGGTGTAAATATCCTGCGCAAAGTGGATTTCCTGCGGCGCCTCGCCAATGGTCAGCGCGCATGTGGCTGTGTGGCCGTTGTAGCTGCGCGCCGTGATATTTACGGTGCCGACGCTCAGAAAACGTACCTCACCGTTGCTAGAGACGGTAGCGATGTTCGGATCGGCGCTTTCGTAAGACACGCTGCCGCCTTCCTCGGCAGAAGGGAATACGGGTTGAAGTGTGAAGCCGCCCTCATCGATACGACAACTGGCGCGCTCAGGGAATACGCGCAGCCATGCGGGTGCGCGCAGCACATGAATTTCGCTTTCGGCGCTGAGATCGTTCTGCGTGTACGCGCGAATGCGCACTGTGCCGGCTTGGCGGGTCTGTACCCGTCCCGAATCATTTACGGTGGCGGCGTTTGGATCGGAGCTTTCATAGCGCAGATAGCTGCCCTGTCCATCGGGCATGACGGCGCGCAGCTGTAGCTGTTCGCCTGCACCTGCCTGTGCCGTGGCGGGAGTCAGCGCGATTTCGGTGGGCAGCGCCAGTACTGTGATGGTCATCGCAGCTTTCTTGCCGTTGTAGCTGGCGGCGGTTATCTGCACCGTGCCGCCCGCGGCGGCGCGCACGCCGTGGCCATCATCGGTGATGACGGCGATCTGCTCATCGGAAGAGCTGAGCGCATAACTGCCCAACGCGCCGGTATTCAGGCTGACGTTCGGCTCAAGCGTTTCGCCGATGCAGAGCGTGGCGGCCTTGGGGCTGATGGAAATGGATTTCGGCGCTTTGCTTACGTTGACCTGAAGTTTCGCTGTCTTTTTATTGTAGGTGGTTATTGTGATTTCACACTTGCCGGTACGCTTTGCTGTCAACAGGCCGGACGCGCTTACGGAAACCACCTTGGGCTTGCTGCTCTTATAGGTGATGGCGTTGGAGAATACATCTTCTCCCTGCAATATCGGCGCGGACAGCTGGTAGCGGTCGCCCAGCGAGAGTTTCAGCTTGCTTTCTGCAATGGATATGCCTTCAGGCGCGCCCTTGACAGAGACGTCGCATACGGCGGTGAGATTGTTGTAGCTGCGCGCCGTGATGCGCGCGTGGCCGGGAGCGACCGCTACGATTTTGCCGCTGTCCGGTTCGACTGAAACCGAAGCGGGATTGTCGCTTTCAAATCGCACTGTGCCCGCACTGCCTGGATTCAGCGTCGCGTTCAGCGCATAGCGTTCGCCCGCGCCCAGCGTCAGTGCGCTTGCATTCAGCGCAAGGCCGTCCGGGGCCGCCAGAACGGTCACGGTGCAGCTCGCTTTTTTGCCATTGAAGGTATTCACGGTGATCTTGGCCTTGCCAGGTCGTAGCGCATGCAGCAGACCGGTCGCATCGGTTTCCAATACGTCTGGCGTATCACTGGCGAAGCTCAGGCGGCTTGCCGTACCTTTCGGCAGACTTGCTGCCAATTGAAAGCGCTCGTCGACGCCCAGCGTCAACTTTTTTGCGTTCAGCGATACGCGCTTCGGCGCCTTCTTAACAGTGACGGCTACGATGGCGCTCTGTCCATCCGGCGTAGCGACGACAATTTCCGTAGTGCCTGCGCGCGCACCCTTGACCACGCCACCGGTCGATACGGTGGCGATTTTTTTGCTGCGCGTGGAATAGGTTATGTCCGAGGCATTGCCGCGCTCATAGGTGGCGTTCAGCTGCCAACGCTCACCCTGCCCCAGCGTGATTGCGGTTTCACTTACAATTAGCTCGGGCATGGGTTCGGCCGTTGGTTCCGGCGTGGGAATTGGAGTCGGTTCAGCTGTGGGTTCAGCGGTCGACTCGGCCGCAGGTTCAGCTGTGGGTTCAGACGTTAGCTCGGCCACGGGTTCGGTTGTCGGCTCGACCGTGGGCTCAGTCGCCGATTCGAGCGCAGGTTCAATCGTTGGTTCAGCCGTTGGTTCGGCTGTGGACTCGGGTACGGGTTCAGCCGTCGGTTCAGCGGTGGGCTCGGGTGTGGCCTGAGCTTCGGAAATTTCAGGCGTGGTCTGCGGAGCCTCTCCCTCTGAAAGGGCGCAGGCAGGGAAGGCCAGCAGCAGGGCCAGCAACAGGGCGATCAATCGGCGCGTCACGTGAAATTAAAACCTCCCGGCAGTGCGACGGCTACATGTCGTGCACCAATAATTACATTATACTATTGTTATTATATTATAAAGCGATACACATGTCTAATTACAATATGATAAATAATGTTTGACAAGCGGACAAAAAAGCGCCCCGGCTCATGCCGGGGCGCAGAAGGAATCAATCGGTTCAGCTGTTCAGGAAGGCACGGTAGCCGCGGTAGGCCTCGTACAAGTCGACCTTGGAAATGACCTCGTAAGGCGCGTGCATGGAAAGCACGGCCACGCCCGCGTCGATTACGTTCATGCCATATTTGGCGCAGGTGTAGGCGATGGTTCCGCCGCCGCCCAGGTCTACGCGTCCCAGCTCGGCAAATTGGAAAGCCACGTCCGCGTCATCCATCACTCGGCGGATTTCGGCTACAAATTCGGCGTTTGCATCGCTCGAGGAGGACTTGCCGCGCGCGCCGGTGAACTTGTTGAAGCACAGGCCGCGACCGAGATACGCGGCGTTCTTGCGCTCGAACGCGGAAGCAAAGTTCGGATCAAAGCCCGCGGAAACGTCGCTGGAGAGCATGCGGCTGTTGCGCAGGCAGCGGCGCAGCGAAAGCTCGCAGTAATCCTGCGTCAGTGCCAATACCTCGGCGGTGATGTTTTCAAAATACATGGAATCCATGCCCGTTGCGCCCACGCTGCCGATTTCTTCCTTGTCGGTCAGTACACAGCACAGCGTGCGCTCCGGCACGCCCTGATAATCCAGAACGGCGCGCATGGATGGATAGGCGCATACACGATCGTCGTGGCCGTAGGCCAGAATCATGCTGCGGTCAAAACCCATGTCGCGGGCGTGACCGGCGGGCACGATTTCCAGCTCCGCAGACAGGAAATCTTCTTCTTCGAAGTCGTATTCGTCGCTGAGCAGCTTCAGGATGCTCGCCTTCACGGCCTCCTTATCCTCGCCCTCCAGCGGACGGCCGCCGACAATCAGGTTCAGATCCTCGCCCTCAATGATCTTCGCCGCGTCCTTTTTCATCTGTTCCTGCGCCAGATGCGGCAGCAGGTCAGAGATGCAGAATACCGGGTCGTTCTCGCCTTCACCCACGGACAGCGCGATGGTATCGCCGTTTTTCTTTACGACTACGCCGTGAATCGCCAGCGGCGTTGCCACCCACTGATATTTCTTGATTCCGCCATAGTAATGCGTGTCCAGATAGGCCAGATCAGCCTCTTCATACAGCGGGTTCTGCTTCACATCAATGCGCGGGGAATCAATGTGCGCGCCCAGAATGTTCATGCCGCGTTCCATGCCCTGTGCGCCGATGATGAACATCAAAAACGCTTTGCCCATCCAGTTGGCGTACACGCGGTCGCCGGGTTTCAGGCGGCGATTTTCGGCAGTGCAGGCCGAGAGGTTCAGAAAGCCTGCCAGCCCGGCTGCGCGCGTACACAGCTCCACGCATTCGCGCTCGGTTTTACCCTGATCCAGAAATTCGTGATACTGTGCCGCAAAGGTTTCCAGCGCGCCCATATCGGCGCAGCTCTTCCATGCATTCTTACGTTCCATAGACTTACTTCTCCGTTTCCTGATAGTTTTCGTCGTTCACCACGCGCTCGATGATGAAGCGCGGGCGACGCTTACTTTCGCCATATACCTTGCCGATGTATTCGCCGATTACGCCCAAGCTCAGCAGCTGTATGCCGCCGATCATCCATATCGACCACATCAGCGACGTCCAGCCGCTCACGGTGTGCCCCGCGATGCGGCGGATCAGCGTCCAGAGCAGCATGACGATGCTCAGCAGAAAGATTACCAGCCCGACGCTGAGAATCAATCGCAGCGGCTTGATGCTGAAGGAGGTGATGCCGTCCAGCGCGAAGGCCAGCATTTTCTTCAGCGGATATTTGCTCTCGCCCGCGAAGCGCGGCGCGCGCTCATATTCCACGGTGATGGAATTGTAGCCAATCAGCGGTACGATGCCGCGCAGGAACAGGTTCACCTCTTCAAATTCGCACAGTCCTTCCACGGCGCGGCGACTCATCAGCCGATAATCGGCGTGGTTGAATACGATGTCCACGCCCATACCGCGCATCAGCTTGTAAAAGCCCTCGGCGGTGAAACGCTTGAAAAAGGTGTCGGTTTTGCGCGAGGAACGTACGCCATAGACCACGTCGCAGCCTGCATGATAGGCGTCCAGCATGCGATCCATGGCGTTAATATCATCCTGCAAGTCCGCATCCATCGAAATAGTCACGTCCGCAAACTTTACGGCGGTCGTCAGTCCTGCCAGCAACGCGTTCTGGTGGCCGCGATTGCGCGAGAGGTTCACGCCTGAAAACAGGTGATCCGCTTCGTGCAGCGCTTCAATGATTTTCCAGGTGCGGTCCTTGGAACCATCGTTCACAAACAGCGCGCGGCTGCGATCAGAAATCTTGCCCTCCGCTATCAGACTGCGCAGCTTCGCACCCAGTCGCTTCGCTGTCTCTGGCAGCACAGCTTCCTCCTTATAGCAGGGAACCACCACGTACAGCGTGTTATCAGTCCTCATGAAAATATCCTGCCCCCAATTCGTTTAGCCCAGTGCGTCTGGGCGACGGCGATAATACACGGCGCAGATGATCGCCAGCAGCAGTTGCGCCAGTACCTGAGCTATTTCTGCCAGATTCAGCGGCGGCAATCCGGAAATCTGCCAGCGTGCCAGCATGTGCGCCGCGTTGGCACCGGCCGAGAGTAGCCAGCCCCACTTCAGCAATGTCGCGCCCGCATGCCGCATAGCCCTGAGACGCCGCGCACTCAACACGAACAGCAACGCCGCAACCGCCATGCAGGCCACCCAAGCCCAATCCGCATATTTCAGTCCGGGCAGACCTTCATAGATTTTTGCCTGTATATCCCGGCCGCGATATGTACCGCCCAACAACAGCCATGCGCCCTGTGCAAGGCGCAGCAGCACGGCGACGTACAGCAGAAAGCGGCTCAGAAAGCGGTGCCACGCCATCGGGTATTCCGGTGGCGCGGGCGTTTCAATGCGCTCCTCCAGAATGTCAATTCGAATTGCCTCCGCCATATACTATGTATCCTTTCGCGTTTGATTTTATGATAGCACAAGCATCCGGGATATGCAACCGCACAGTGGTGAATTGTGGGACGGGGGAGAGACATGTTTCTAGAATTTGCCGAGCTGGGCAATGCGTGTCAGATAATCGCTGATTAATTCGGAACCCATGTGCGGGGACTTTTCCGCTATTCATCGCGGCAACAGCCATGAAATGGTTTCATGATTCCTGCGCTTTGTATATGTGTGCCCGATAAAGGGATCACGCCAGTGAGAGCTTGTTCATTAATCCTCGCTTATCTAGATTTCCGTGAAGCTGTATTTTGCCCAGTACTGATCCTTCTCAGCCAATACTACCAGTTCGCCGTCCTCGCTGCGAGTAACTTCTACTTGAATGTCCGGCTCCAGCGCCTGAACATAGGCCACGGGATCGTCGGTACTGATTTCCACAATTTCCACCCGCTTGGGCGGTTTTCCGCCGCACGGGGGCTGACGCGTTTCGATGGTCAGCTCGTATTCTTTCATATCGGTGTACCTCCTGATATTCGGTTTGGCGGTTTACACCGCCATCTAAATGATACACCGCGTGAGACGGAAGCATCCTCCATATGAAAGTTAAAGTTGAATAAAATTGCTTACCGCCGTAATATGGAAACACTGCGGCGCGCAAGCTGTCGGCAAACCCTGTAATCGCATAGATTTCATGCGGTATTTGTAGCAGGATTATTCTGCCGGTTGCGATTACAAGCCCGGTTCATATGGCCGGTCATGCATCCGCCGACTTTTTAAGTGTCGGTCAGCGTCGAAAGAGGCGTCACTTTATGCGAATCGGATGTCGGATGACGGTTTTCAATCGCTCCGGTGCGCATTTTCTCGGGTCGGAAAGGTAGATTTCGTGGTGCATGCGTGCATCGGAAAGGTCGATCGCGTAGCCCTGCGCCTTGGCATAGGCATGCATGGCGGCGATGGTTGCCGGTTCATTGTCGTAGGGGCCGATATGCATGCACTGCACGCAGGCGCCTTCGTCGTAGCTGAGGAATTCGACGGCAGAAACAGCCAGATTCTTTTTGAGGGCGACGGTTTCCAGCGCCCAGTTAAAATCTGCCATGGCGATAAAATCCGGCAGGCGAATCACCGATATGAAGTTGAACTCCGCCTTGCGGGCATAATCGATGACGCACACGCCGTTTTGCCACCAGAAGCCTTCCAGTGGCGGTACCACATAATCGAAATAGCCGTCGATTCGGTGGTCGCCCAGCTTGCTCATCTTCAGCGTGAATGCCACGGCGTAAAGCAGGCCGACGCTTGCCTTGTACCGTCCGTCCTCGGCGTTCGGATCGCCTTGACCGCGCACCGCGATGTAATTCATCGGTGGTACGATCACAATGCCAGGCTTCTTTGGTGGCTGGTAGAATTCCCGGTACTCCTTCTTGTAATCAAACGTCACGGTTAATCATCCTTTCATGCGCTGCAGTTCCAAGGGGGCTTAAGTAGCTTTGCGATTATTATAGCACGATAAACCTGACGACTGTATGTCAATAACAGTGGATGTTCAAAATGATTTTTGCAGGGCTTGGCGGCCATTGGCAGTCCGCAACGTGATGAAAGCAGGCTGTTCCCATACGTTGCAGGGAAGCATTCTACCACAAATCCCAGTAATGTCTGCAGCTTCGTGTGAGAGAAGAGAAAGTGATAGAGTATACACCTATTCGTCCTTTGATAAAAAGCCAACAATAAAGAGGAAAAATCAATCGGATATTGAATACTTTAAACGTAGGGGAGTAAAATAGCTGGTTCATTTCACGTGTGCTGATAATTTAAAAAGTATAATGGAACGCGGTATCCTGTCGCGTTCCAATCAACTGAATATTGATAACTCTATCGATTGAAATGACCCGTTTGATGCGGGTAATTCATAATTGTTGCGGAGGGCTTGTTTGTATTACAGCATAGAACAAAGTGACTTTCCAGAGGCTTTGTAAAAGCTTATTGCGAAACGATATAGAGTGAATAGAAATAACCTCTCTTTTCCAACAGCTTCTCAAAGGTGCCGCATTCCTCAACCTTACCGTTGTGCAGCACAATAATGCTGTCATACTGTTTAAGCACATTTTCATCCAACCTGTGCGTAACAACAATGCTTGTCAGACCTTCAATGGATAGAATTGAAGACATAATTTCGTTTGCGGTGATTTCATCCAAAGCGGCCGTTGCTTCATCCATAAGTAAGACCGTTGTTTTGCGGAGCAATGCCCGCGCAATCGAAATGCGCTGCTTTTTACCGCCGGATAACGCATTGCCGTTTTCTCCGGAGGGATACAACAGTGAGGACG
>CAKUDW010000057.1 GCA_934645275.1 uncultured Clostridia bacterium | reverse complement strand
ATACCGCAATCGCCATGAGCCAGATGCAGGATGTTATCACGCGCTTCGGCGATGATTACGATTTCATCTGGTGCCATGACGACGGCATCTATCAGGGCGTACATCAGGCGCTGGAAGCCGCCGGCATCGATGAAGCCGAGTCCGGCATCTACTCCGTCGGCACCGGCTGCAATGCGGCTGGCGTGGCGGGTATCCGCGGCGGCTATCACTATGGCGACGTGCTCCATTCCGCGAAGGAAGAGGGCCAGCTGGGCGTTCAGGCCGTGATCGATGCCATGGACGGCGTTCTCAAGCCCGGCGACGCCAAGTGGTACAAGTGCAGCGCGCCCCTGGTGACCATCGAAAACGTGGACGAATTCGACGGCATCGGCTGGTAATTCGCAGTTGCAGAACGCTTAGATTGGAGGGGGAACGGGTCTTGCCCCGTTTCCCCCTTTGCCGTTTATTTTGCCGTTGACAATGGAAAACCGGCAGGCACCGCAAGCCGGCTTCCGATTGTCAACTGCAATCATGTTGCAGGCGGCAAACCGACGCACGAAAGGAAAGATTTCCATGCAAGACAACATTCTTTCCATGAAGGGAATAACCAAGGCCTTCGGCAGCACCGTGGCGCTCGACCATGTGGATTTCGAGGTTCGCAAGGGTGAGGTACACGCGCTGCTGGGCGAAAACGGCGCGGGCAAATCCACGCTAATGAAGATTTTGAATGGCGTTCACATTGCTGATGAGGGCACGATCACGCTCGACGGCAAGCAGGTCGCCTTCCACAATACGCGTGAAGCTGCGCGGGGCGGCGTGGGGCTGGTGTTTCAGGAATTGAACCTGGTGCCTTCGCTCACCACCACTGAGAACGCGTTTCTCGGGCGGCTGAAAACGAAAGGTTTTGGCCGGGTGAGCTGGCGGGCAATGCGCGACGAATTCACGGCATTTATGAAGAGCATCGACTTTGAAATGGACCCCGACCGCATCGTGGGCGACTTGTCCATCGCAGAAAAGCAGATGATTGAAATTGCCCGCGCACTGATGCTCGAATCCAAAATTATCGTACTGGACGAACCTACCGCGCCACTGACGACGGAGGAAATCCGCAAGCTGTTTGATATTATCCGCAATTTGAAGGAGAAGGGCATAACCATCATCTACATTTCGCACCGCCTTGAGGAAGTGTTCCAGATTTGCGACCGTGCCACCGTGCTGCGCGACGGCCATTATATCTGCACGCTCAATGTGGCCGATACCAATAAGGCCGAGCTGATTGAAAAGATGGTGGGCCGCAGCATGGAGGGCGAATTCCCGGAGCGCGAATTCGGTAATTACGGCGAGGAGATTCTGGACGTGAAACATTTGTTCACGCCGGGCTTCCTGCGCGATATCAATCTGACGCTGCACAAGGGTGAAATCCTGGGTCTGGCAGGGTTGGTGGGCTCCGGCCGCAGTGAAATTGCGCACGCAATTTTCGGCGCGGACAAGATAGAAAAGGGCGAATTCACTGTAAACGGCAAAAAGGTGGCCATTCATTCCACCATGGTCGCTAAGGCCAATTCCATCGGTTTGGTGCCTGAAGACCGCAAGGACGAGGGCCTTTCCACACAGTTCAGCGTGTTGAAGAATATTACCATTACCAACCTTTCAAAATCCTGCAATCGGTTGGGGCTGCTCAGCCGCGCGCGGGAGAATCAGGCGGCGGAGCGCTTCGTGAAGGAACTGAACATTAAAACGCCCCATGTGAACCAGCGCGTGGAGCAGCTCTCCGGCGGCAATCAGCAGAAGGTTGTGTTGGCCAAGTGGCTCTATAATGACGCTGACATCCTGATTCTGGATGAACCTACCCGTGGTATCGACGTCGGCGCCAAATATGAAATCTATCTGCTGATGTTGGAAATGGTGCGTCGGGGCAAGGCGGTCATCATGATTTCGTCGGAGCTGCCCGAGATATTTGCGCTGTCGGATCGCATCGTCGTCATGTATGAAGGCGAGATTCGCAACTGCGTGGACAACCATGCGGGCCTGAAGCCCGAGGATATCATGCGCTTCGCGCTGGGCTGATGGGAGGGTGTGATTAAACATGAAGAAAAAGCTCAGGAGTATTTCCGTTGTTACGCTGATTGCCGGCGTGCTGATACTCTTTATCGGCATCTATGGCCGCGCAAACTATCTTGCGCAAAAATCCAAAGTGCTCAAGGCCATGCTCGAAGCGCTCGAGGCGGGTACGGCTACCGGCTATCAGAAATATCTGGACTTCTGCTATCGCCTGTTCTGGCCCATGTTCATTGTGGGCCTGCTGCTGGTGCTCGTTGGCATTGCGCTGCACATCTGCCGCCGCGTGATCGTCAACCGGCGCTATCCGCAGACCGACGCTACGCCGCTGGGAAAAATTCTGTTCAGCCGCGCTTTCTGTGAGGATCTGCTGGACTACATGGGCGACTACATGATGTTCGCGCTGATATTGCTGCTGATGATTGTAATGTCCTTCGCCTTTCCGAGATTCTTTACGCTGGCCAATTTCCAGAATGTGCTTAACCAGATCGCCATCTGGGGCGTGATGGCCTGCGGCATCACCTTTGTGCTGCTCACGGGCAATATCGACCTGACCATCGGATCGATCCTCTCGCTGGTCGGCATTGTGTGCGCGTCGCTGCTGCGCGGCACCAGCAGCCTGTTGCTGTGCTTCGCGGGGCCGGTACTGCTCGGCTGCCTGTGCGGCAGCTTTACCGGCGGCGTAATGGCCGGTATCAACGGGCGCATGGGCGAATCTTTCATTGTGACCTATGGCGGGCAGACGGCCGTGGCCGCGCTGGCGCTGCTGGTGCAGGGCGGCACATATATCACGTTGGAGGCTGCCGATTTGCAGGCACGCGGGCTCGGCATATTCCAGAAAGTGGGCGCGGGCACCAATCCGGCCTACATATTCTTTGCTATCGTGATCGTGTGTCAGCTGGTACTCAATTACACGCGCTTTGGACGGAATCTGATGTTCGTGGGTTCCAATCCGAAGGCCGCACAACTCAGCGGCATTAATGTACGGCTGTACATTCTGCTGGCGTTTCTGATTTGCGGCGGCATCAACGGCATTGCGGGCGTTCTGCAAACCTCGCGCGTGATGACGGCCAATCCCACCGCGGGTACCGATTATGAAATGAGCGCCATCGCCATGTGCGTGGTGGGCGGCGTTTCCATGAAGGGCGGCAGTGGCAGCTTCATCAATACCATGCTGGGCGTGCTGATTATCGGCATCATTACCAATTCGATGAACCTGCTGGGCTATTCTACCTATCCGCAGATGATGATAAAGGGCTTCGTAATCATGTTTGCCTTCGGCCTTGACGTCATCAACAAGAACCGCAAGCTGAAGAGAGGATGATGAGCGATGAAGAAGAAATTCAATCCGGCGTCCTTTGTGAAGAACAATATCATCATCGTGGCGCTGATCGTGGCCGTCGTTATCCTGTCCATTACGGCGGAGGGTTTCCTTTCGCTGAATAACCTGACCAATATTCTCTTGCAGATTTCCACCTATGGCATTGTGGCCTTTGCGATGACGATTTCGATTATCGGCGGCGAGTTTGATCTGTCGATAAGCTCGCTGATGGGCTTCATCACGCTGCTGTTTACCGACATCGCCAAGAAGGCGGGCGTGTTCCCGGCAATAATGCTGTGCCTGGCCGTGGGCGTGTTTGTCGGGCTGCTGAACGGCCTGATGGTCTCCAAGATCAAGATGAACGCCTTTGTAGTCACACTGGGCATGATGATGTTCTTGAAGGGACTGGCCCTTACCTATACCGACGGCAGGCCCAACAACTTTCCGAATGATAAGCTCAACGCCTTTGGCAACGGCAGCTTTCTCGGCATTCCGACCATCACCTGGTTCTTCCTGCTCGCATTTCTGATCGTGCATTTGGTGCTGCGGCACACGCGCTTTGGACGCAATGTGTACGCTACCGGCGGCAATATGACCGTGGCGCAGATGGCTGGCATCAATGTGGATTTTTACAAGACGATGCTGTTCGTTATACTGGGCTTTTGCACGGCGGCCAGCGCGATATTGATGTCCATGCGCCTCTCCTCCGGCAATTCGCTCTATGGCAGTGACCTCACGATGTCCGTGGTTGCGGGCGTGGTCATCGGAGGTACCAGCATGTCCGGTGGTAGCGGCAGCGCCGTGCGCACCTTCTGGGGCATGCTCTTCATCGGCGTGCTGTTTAACGGCCTGCAGCGCCTGGAAATTCAGGCCAGCTGGCAGGACGTCATCAAGGGCCTGATCCTGATTTGCGTCATCGCTACCGATTGCCTGATGGCGCAGAAAAAGACGCGCAAGGTAATCGTGCGCGGCTGACGGCGTGCGCTGTTTGTCAGACTTTGAAGTAATTAATTCAAACATATAAGGAGGTCTTCAACACATGTCCAAGGCTATTATTGAAAGAGCATTGAACCAGGGCAACGGCGTGGTGCGCCTCGCGCCCAACTGGGTGCCGCGCGCGTTCTGCCGTCCGGGCCGTCGCCTGCGCCTGCATCCGGACGATTACTTCGCGCTGGGCACCGAGCGCGGCGGTATTGACGAGCGCTGGTTTTCTTCTACCACACCCGCGGACAACGGCCCAGGCACGCCCGAAAATCAGGGCCTGAGTTTCATTGTGACCGAGGAAGGCGAGCAGGCCAGGCTGATCGACGCCGTTTCTGAATTCAAGGGTCAGGTGATCGGCGAGGATTTGTACAAAAAATATGGACGCTGGCCGATGTATTCCAAATTCTTCGATAACAAGGGCCCGCTGCCGCATCACATTCACCACAACGACAAGTATGCCGCCAAGGTGGGCGAGGCCGGTAAGCCGGAGATGTATTTCTTCCCCGCACAGTATAATAATGTGTATGGCGGCGAGCTGCCGATGACCTTCTTTGGATTCAATCCCGGCACCACCAAGGCGCAGGTGCGCGATGCGCTGGCCGCTTTCACCAAGGGCGATAACAAGCTGCTCTCGCTCTCCCGCGCCTACAACATCGATGTGGATACCGGCTGGGATGTGCCTCCGGGAATCATGCACGCTCCGGCCAGCATGTGTACCTATGAGCCGCAGTTTGCTTCGGATGTGTACGCCATGTACCAGTCCGTACTCTATTTCGACCATGTGGTGGGCGAGGATCTGCTCTGGAAAAATTGCCCCGAGGATAAGAAGGGCGATTTCGATTATCTGGTGGAAGTGATGGATTGGGACATGAACCTCGATCCCATGTTCTATCAGAATCGCCGCATGACGCCGCAGCCCGTGGCCGATATGGACGAAATGATGAAGGAAGGCTATATCGACGAGTGGATCTGCTACAAGTGCGATACTGTGGGTGCGCGCCGCTATACCGTGCTGCCCGGCCGTACCGTTACGCTGAAGGACGACATGGCCTATGGCCTGATCTGCATTCAGGGCTTTGGCACTATCAACGGCATGGAGCTTTCCAGCCCGAACATGATTCGCTTCGGCCAGCTGACGCACGACGAGTATTTCGTCACGCAGTCCGCTTCGAAGGAAGGCGTTACCTTCACCAACAACTCCAAATCCGAGCCGCTGGTGATCCTGCGCCACTTCGCCCGCCTGTAATATCAGGGAATTGTCGGCGGCTCTCTTTTAGAGCCGCCGACCGCATTGCTAATTCATATTCTTAATGAAAAGCGCGCCGCTTTGAAATTGTTCAAAGCGGCGCGCTTTATGCACCGAGTTACTTTGCCGGCAGTTCCACCGTGAAGCGCACGGCGCCATCCAGATATTTTGCGCGGATCGTGCCGCCGTACATTTCAGCTACGGCGCGTGCTGCCGACAGGCCGATGCCGTAGCCACCGGATTGCGAATGCGCGCCGTCGCCGCGGTAGAAGCGCTCGAACAGCGCCTCAGGCGGACAGTCGGGCAGCGCGCTGACACTGTTTTCCAGCGTCAGCAGCGCCCGTTTGCGCCGTGCTTCCAGCGCAATGATGATGCGGCCATCCTCGGGCGTGTACTGCACCGCATTGTCCAGCAGCGCGTGCAGCAGCTGTGCCAGATATTCGCCACTGGCACGCACGCGCACGGGCATCAGCTTTTCCTGAACCAGCTGGATGTGTTTTTCAGCTGTGATTTCCCGGTAAGGTTCCAGCTCGCGTTCGAGCAGCGCGCTCAGTTCCAATGGCTGTGCGGGCGGCTTCAGGCTACCTTCGTCCGCACGGGCCATGAACAGTAGGCGCTGCAGCAGCGCATTCAGCCGCTCCACCTGGCCGCGGATATTTTTGCTCCACTTGTTTTCGCCGCGAATCAGCTCCATTGCGTCCAGATTGGAGAGTATGACCGCCACGGGCGTTTTAATCTCGTGGCCCGCGTTGGTGATGAACTGTTTCTGCTTTTCGATGTTGGCGGCGTAGGATTTTACCATGCGCGTGGATACTGGAAGCAGTATCAGAAACATGCCAATCAAGCACAGCGCCCCCAATCCGCAGGCGGAGCGGACGCTGTCCATCAGCATGTATAGTTGGCCGCCCACGTCCATCAGTATCAACCGCGCGCCGCTGTCCGTTTCTTCCAGCCGGAAGCGATATTGATCGATGCGTCCGGAGGGCTTGTTCAGTGCCAGCGCGCGTTCGGCCAGCGCCGCGGCTGCGTCTGAATCTGCTTCCCAGATGCCCTTTTCTTCTATGGTTTCGATTTCACCGCTTTCTGATATCGAAATCATATAATAGCCCAGCCGAGCATCGCTGCGAGTGATGGAAAAAAAACTGGGTGGTGAGGATTTCAGCGTGGCATTCGCCCTGTGCTGTTCGCCCACATCCGCGCCGCTGAATGCGGCGTCCATGCGCTTTTCCACGCTGCGGTCGAACTGAATCCAGTTGGCGGCCGTACTGCCGCCAATCATCAGCGCGATCAGGATGACCAGCGCCAGCATCGCGCCTCGAATGAAGCGCCGCCTGAGCGCACGGATCATTTTTTCACCTCCAATGAATAGCCCACGCCACGCCTGGATTGAATCTCAACCGACGCGCCGAGCTTTACCAGCTTCTTGCGCAAATAGGAAATATAGACCCATACCGAGCCTTCCTCGGCGTCTGAATCCAGTCCCCAAATGCGTTCCAGCAGCGCACCTGCCGAAAAGCAGATGCCGGGGTTCAGCGCGAACAGTTCCATCAGTCGGTATTCCAGCGCGCTCAACGGTTGCATATCCTTGCCGCGCTTGAGCAAATTGCGGCTCTGATCCAGTTCAATATCGCCTACGCGCACCACATCCGGCGTGTAGTTTTCACGCCGACGCAGCATGGCCCGCACGCGTGCCAGCAGCTCGCCCATGGCGAAGGGCTTGGGCAGATAGTCGTCCGCGCCCGCGTCCAGTCCGCGAATGCGATCTTCAACCTCGGCCTTCGCCGTCAGCAGCAGCACCGGCACGGCGCAGCCCGCCGCGCGCAGCTTCTTCAACGCTTCGATGCCGTCCATTTTGGGCATCATGATGTCCATAATCACGCCGTCATATTGCCCGGTGAGCGCATATTCCAGCGCGTCTGCGCCGTTGTACACTGCGTCAACGCTGTATTTGTGATAAGTTAGAATATCTACCACAGCCTCGGACATGGCGATTTCATCTTCAGCAAGCAACAGTTTCATTTATCTTCAGCCCTCCACGGCTATTATAATATACCATTAACCTTAGAACAAGCTGAGAATGGGCAGCTTCCGGACAAAAATTCCAGAACTAATACCGATGGTATTATAAATAAATATACAATTCGTATTGCCGGTGGCTTCATTTCGCGGTTTCCATCTGTTATAATTTGGGCAGGCAAAGGGAGGGACGAACGCATGACAGACAAGCTCGCACAGAATATACGCACGTTTCGAAAGCAACGCTCGCTCACGCAGGCGCAGCTGGCCGAAGCACTGGGCGTAACGGTGGGCGCGGTCTACAAATGGGAGGCCGGACTTTCGCAGCCCGAGCTGGATATGCTCGTAGCGCTGGCGGATTTTTTCGATGCGTCGGTGGACGCACTGCTGGGCTATGAAATAAAGGACGACCGCTTGCAGGCTGCGGCCGAACGGCTCAGGCAGTATCGCTTTGAAAAGAATCGAGCGGGACTTACGGAGGCGGAAAGAGCGCTGCGGAAATATCCCAATGCGTTTGAGATTGTGTACAACAGCGCGGCGCTGTACCGCGTGTTTGGAATAGAACAGGGGGACGTCGCGCTGCTGAATCGCGCGATTGAACTGATGGAGCGTGCCCGGGGGTTGCTGCCGCAGAACACGAATCCTGAAATCAACGAGGGCACGCTCTGCGGTGAAATGGCCGGAGTGATGCTCAGCCTGGGCGATGCGGAGGGCGCGGTAGCACTGTTGAAGCGACACAACGCGGGCGGAGTTTACAGCGAACGGATCGGCTTGACGCTGGCCGCCGATTGCGGCCGCCCGGATGAGGCGCTGCCGTTTTTATCCGAGGCGCTGTTGAAATGGACGGCGGCGTTTATCCACATCGTTATGGGCTATGCAAACATATTTCTCAAGCGCAAGGACTACGCGGCGGCGGTCGAGGTGCTGACGTGGGGCATCGGCGCGCTCTCCGGCCTGAAGGATGGCGCAAAGCCCTGCTTTTTGGATAAGCTGAACGCCGCGCTGTGGGTCTGCCTTGCTCATGCGCACCAAAGCGACGGAAACGTGTCTGCTGCGCGCGATGCGCTGTTGCAGGCAAAGGCGCTGGCGGCGGACTTCGACGCCGCGCCGGATTACCACGCCAGCGCGCTGCGCTTCGTGATGCGCGATGAACGCGCGGGCGTGTACGATGATCTCGGCGCCAGCGCTGCACAGGGCGTGCAGAAAACCGTGGACCAAATGGAAGATCCGGTGCTGACCGAGCTGTGGAAGGAGCTGAACGCGGAATGAACGGGTCGCTCAAGCGCCGGCTGGCGGCGCAGTTTTACAGGGGCAATCGCACAGCCTTTGCGCTTGCAGTGCTCGCGTCGCTGTGCGGCGGCACGATGAACCTGCTACTTTCCTGGATAATTCAGCAGCTCATCGACACGATTTCCGCCGAGTCGAACGCGCTGCCGCTGTCGGTGCTCGGCCTTATCAGTCTTGGCTTCGTGCTGCTCTGCACCGCGTTTTCCCTGCTGAAATGCGTCGCAGAACCGCGATTTGTCGAGCGCGCCCTGCGTCAATATCGAGACTTTGCATTTGAGAGGCTGCTGGAAAAGCGCATTTCGTCCTTTCGAGACGAGCAGACTGCTGCATACCTGTCTGCGCTGACTAACGACGCAGCGAGCATCGAGACGGATTATCTGGCGCAGCAGTTTTCGGTGATCACCAAGGCAGTCACATTTGTGGGCGCGCTGGCGATGATGCTGTGCTGTTCGCCGCTGATGACGGCAGTCGCCGTGGGGCTGACGCTGTTGCCCCTTGCGGCGTCCCTGTTGACTGGCAAATGGGTGCAGGCGGCCGAGCGGCGGGTTTCGGATGCGAACCAGAGCTTTACTGCCGCACTGGCGGATTGTCTGGGCGGCTTTTCCGTGGTCAAGACCTTCCGCGCGGAGCGCGAGATACTGCGCCTGTT
>CAKUDW010000056.1 GCA_934645275.1 uncultured Clostridia bacterium | reverse complement strand
GGCCGAAATAGGTGGGGTTGAAGTCCAGGCCGACGCCCCTTTCCTGCGCCCAGTTCACCCAGTCCTCAAACTCGGCGATGGTGTATGCGTCGCGGTCGACCTTCTTGCCGTGCTTTTCGGCGTAGCTTGCGTGCAGGTTCAGCTTCGTCTCACCCGGGATCATCGTGCGGGCGAAGTCGATATCGCCGCGCAGCTCCTGCGCCGTGCGCGCGCGCCCGGGATAGCTGCCCGTGGTCTGAATGCCGCCGGTCAGGCTGTCGCTGCCGTCGTAGCCGATCACGTCGTCACCCTGCCAGCAATGCATCGATACCGGCACCGCGTCCGCCTTCGCCATTGCCTCGTCCACGTTCACGCCCGCCTGCGCGTAAACTTCCTTTGCATATTCATATCCCAGCATGATCTGCTTTTCGTTCACCTGTTATTACCTCCCTTGCGTATATAATCGCTAATTCTATTATATGGGATTTAATCGCCTCCGTCAATGCAGTTTTTACGTTTATAATATGTGTATAAAGCATGGAAAACACGCCTTGCGCGCTGCGCCGCGCGCGTGGTATAATGAATGGCGGCTGCGAAGGGGCCAGCAGACAGCCGTTCCTGAACCGCACGCCGACGATCATAAAAAACAGGGGGAACATTCCCTTAAACACAAAGGCAGGGTGCATGCGCCATGAAGAACCAGCTCGTTTATCCCGCAAACATCCTCTTGCCCGCGGCCGGAATCGATCCGGCGCGCTGGGCGGTGGTGGCCGTAGATCAATTCACCTCCGAACCCGAATACTGGCAGGCCGTCGAGGCCCGCGTGGGCGACGCGCCGTCCGCGCTGCGGCTGGTGCTGCCGGAAATCTACCTGAACGAAGCCGAATCGCGCATCCCCGCCATGCAGGCCGCAATGCGCGATTACCTGGCGCGCGGCGTGCTGCAGGAGAAGGTGCGCGACGGCTATGTGCTGGTGGAACGCGCCACGTCTGCCGGAGCGCGCGTGGGGTTGATCGCCCGGCTTGATCTTGAAAAATACGACTATGCGCCCGGCGCGCAGAGCCTGATCCGCGCTACCGAGGGCACGGTGCTGGAGCGCGTGCCGCCGCGCGTGCGGATGCGGCGCGGCGCGGCGCTCGAGCTGCCGCACGTGCTGATGCTGCTGGACGATCCACAGCAGCGCGCCATCGAACCGCTATACGCCATGCGCGAAAAGCTTGCCCCGCTGTACGATTTCGAACTGATGCAGGGCGGCGGCCGCGTGCGCGGCTGGCGCGTGGACGGCGCGGCGGCGCAGGCGCTGAACGACGCGCTGGATGCGCTGTATGAAGGCTGCGACAATCTGATGCTGGCCGTAGGCGACGGCAACCATTCGCTGGCGGCCGCGCGCGCCTACTGGCTGGAACTGCGCGATCAGCTGAGTCCCGCCGAGCGCGAAACGCATCCCGCGCGCTTTGCGCTGGCCGAAATTGAGAATCTGCATTCCCCCGCCATTGCCTTCGAGCCGATCCACCGGCTGATTACCGGCGTGCGCCCGGCGGAGCTGATTCTGGACTACGAAGCGCACCTGCGCGAAGTGGGACTGCCGCTGCGCGCGGGCCGGGAATTGACGCTGATATGCAGCGGCGAAACGCGCGGCTACGGCTCCGACGCGCATCCGCTGCGCGACCTGCAGGCGTTTCTGGATACCTGGCTCGCCGCGCATCCGGAGGCGGCCATCGACTATATCCACGGCGACGACGCGCTGCGGCGGCTGGCCAACCGGCCGGACGCGGTGGGACTCATGCTCTGCGGCTTCGCCAAGGCCGACCTGTTTCCCTATATCCGCAAATGGGGCGTGCTGCCGCGCAAGACCTTCTCCATGGGCCACGCGCACGAAAAGCGCTATTATCTCGAAGCGCGGCGCATTGAAAGAGCATGACGGATGCGCTGGAAGAGCTGAGCGGAGTCTGCATAAGCAGCCTCCGCTCAGCTTCATGACAAATCTTCCGCCAAATCCTTCACAGTTGATTTGTACATTATAATCCTCAACTGCCGTAAATCAAAACCCACATCATATGCTTGCCATTTTCAGCCTTTTATGTTATACTTCGATAAAGAACTTCTAAAAATCAGGAGCCTTGCTTTCACAAGGCTCCTGATCCGCACACACTGTGCAGCTGCGATGCAGCGAGTTTGAAGAATTCTTATTTGAACTCGTGGTGTAATTCCATAGGGGTCTGAAACTACAATTACATAGTACCACATAAGCGGAGGCAAGTCAAGATGGCGCACAATACAATTCTTCCAGCACAGCAGGAATACTACCTGGGGCTTGACATTGGCACAGATTCCGTCGGCTACGCAGTCACAAATTTGGAATATGACCTTCTGAAATTCAAGGGTGCCCCCGCCTGGGGCGTCAATCTGTTTGACTCTGCCAAGCTCAACACGGAACGTCGCGCATATCGCACGGCGCGACGACGATTGGATCGACGCCAACAGCGCGTCTCTCTCGTGCAGGAATTATTCGCCGCAGAAATCGCCAAGGTCGACCCGCATTTCTATATCCGCCTTCAAAAAAGCGCACTCTACCGTGATGAAACTGAAGAGCCTTTCACGCTGTTCAACGATCTAGATTACACGGACCGTGAATACCATAACCAATATCCAACCATCCACCATTTGCTCGTCGATCTGATGAATTCAGACGAGCCACACGATGTTCGGCTGGTATATCTGGCCTGCGCATGGCTAGTCGCCCATCGCGGCCATTTTCTGAATGGGATCGCAAAAGAAAATCTGTCTGCGATCACGGAGTTTTCCCAGGTCTATTCCAATTTCATGGCATTCTTTGTAAGTAACGGATACACGCCACCCTGGAAGGACACCGACGCCATCAAAGCAATGAACACAGTCCTGCGTTCGGCAGATCCCGTAGGGCAAAAATGCAAAGCTCTTGCCACGGCCTGTTTTGGCAAATCTGTGCCAAAGGAACACAGCGATGCCTTTCCCTATAATTGTGATGTACTGTTCCGTGGTCTGTGTGGGAGCAAAATAAGCGCGGCAAAACTGTTTTTCAATTCCGAATATGGAGCCATAAAATCATTCACGCTTGGCGATAGTGAAGATACCCTGGCAGAGGTCATCGCTCAGCTCGGTGATGATGCTGAATTGATTTCGGCTATGAAATCCGTATACGATTGGGCGCTTCTGGTAGACATTCTTAAGGAAAAACCATCTATTTCCGAAGCGAAATGCACCATATATGAACAACACCGCAATGATCTTACCCACCTCAAACGCTTTATACGAAAATACCGCCCAGATCGCTATCGCACACTATTCCGTGAAACCGATGGTAGCGGTTATGCCGCCTATGTCTACCATTCTGATAAACCCGCGTTGAAGAAGCGCGCATCCCGCGAGGATTTCTATAAACTGCTGCGCAATACCATCAAGGGGATCGAACCCGAGGCAGAAGATATGCTCTTCTTTGAAGATATGCAGCGCCGTCTGGATTTGAATACATTTTTGCCCAAACAACGCGATACCGATAACCGCGTAATCCCCTATCAGCTGTATTGGTATGAGCTAGACCTGATCCTGAAAAATGCTGAACGCTATTTGCCGTTTTTGAAAAACACCGAGGGCGGCCTATCCATCTCGGACAAACTGCGATGCATCTTTTGTTTCCGCATCCCCTATTTCGTCGGTCCACTAAACACCGCTTCTGACAAAGCATGGGTCGTTTGGACAGATAAAAAGGCAGGGCGCGTATTGCCGTGGAATTTTAACGAAGTCATTGATTTGGATGCCAGCGAGCAGGCTTTCATTCGAAGGATGACCAATACCTGTACCTATCTTCCCGGCGAAGCGGTATTGCCAAAGGATTCGCTGCTTTACCATCGCTTCGAAGTGCTAAATGAAATCAACAACATCACCATCAATGGCGAACACATTACTGTGGCGCAGAAGCAAGCTTTATACGCAGGTGTATTTGAAGCATATCGCAAGCCGACCCGAAAGCGCATCGAAGACTGGCTCATCTCAAATAATATCATGCGCGAGGGCGACCTGCTGGCAGGAATAGACGAACAGCTCAAATCCAATCTGAAACCGCAGCATGATTTCAGGCGGCTGATGGACGCAGGCATTTTAAGCACTCAGGATGTGGAAGCCATAATCGAACGCTCCACTTATTCCGAGGATCGTCCACGCTTTCTGAAATGGCTCCATGCACATTATCCGGTACTTTCCGAAGATGACCTTACATACATCAGTCGGCTTCGTTATAAGGACTTTGGCCGACTGTCCGCGCGTTTCCTAAATGGTCTGGAGGGCGCAAATCGTCAAACTGGCGAGCTTTTCACCATCCTCGGCGCGCTCTGGAATACGAATTGTTCGCTAATGTCCCTGCTCTCCGATCAATATACTTTCGTCGATGAGATCCGCGAAGCACAGCAGGCATACTATGCGGCACATCCCCGATCCATGTCAGCGCGACTCGACGATATGTATGTCTCCAATGCAGTAAAGCGCCCTGTCCTTCGTGCCATGGAGATCGTAAGTGAAGTAACTAAAGCATTTGGCGGCGCACCAAAGCGCATATTTGTGGAAATGGCGCGCGGCGGCACAGCGCAACAGAAGGGTAAGCGTACATTGACTCGGCGTGAACAGCTGCTGCAATTGTATGAACGTCAGGCAGAAGAGGACGTGCGTGCGCTGAGAAAGGAACTCGAAACGATGGGAGATCAGGCCGACAACCGCCTGCAGTCGGATCGCCTCTATCTGTATTACATGCAGCTTGGGCGTTGTCTCTATTCAAACGACGCGATAAGTATTGAGCAATTATCCGGCAGTCAGTACAACATTGAACATATTTATCCGCAAAGCGTTGTGAAAGATGACAGTCTGCAAAACAACGTAATCCTCGTGCGCTCAGAGATCAACGGTGCAAAGAGCGATCAATTCCCCGTGCCGGCAGATATTCAGAGCAGGATGCGCCCGATTTGGCATCGTTTGCACAAAAACGGCTTGCTGAGCGATGAAAAATTGCGTCGGTTGACGCGCACCACGCCCTTCGACGATAACGAAAAATGGGGCTTCATCAATCGTCAGCTCACTGAAACCACGCAATCCACCAAGGCCGTAGCCACGCTGCTGCGCGAACGCTATCCAGAAACCGAAATCGTCTACGTCAAGGCACGCCTGACCAGTGAATTCCGTCAGGATTTCAATTGCATCAAGAGCCGGTCTTATAACGATCTTCATCACGCCAAGGACGCCTACCTGAATATTGTTACCGGCAATGTATATCATATGCGCTTCAGCAGGCGCTGGTTTGTACCGTGCGATCACAGCTACAATGTAAAGGCAAAAGCTCTGTTCAACAATCCCGTCATCTGCGGCGGCATCACAGTTTGGCGCGGCGCACCGGATCTGACGAAAGTCAAAGCTACAATCTCGAAGAATACTGGCCATGTGACGCACTATGCATTTTGCAGGCACGGTGGTTTGTTTGATCAGCAGCCGCTGAAAGCCGCTCACGGGTTGATCTCGCTCAAGGCCGATAAGTCTGTCGAGCGATATGGCGGCTATAATAAATCAACCGCCAGCTTTTTCCTGTTGGTGCACTATCGTTTCGGCAAAAAGACGGATCTGATGTTCATGCCAGTCGAATTGATGTTTGCTGATAAGGTATTGCAAGATGAAGCCTTTCGACAGCAATACACACTGGATACGATTGGCAAGATTGTCAGGAAGCCCATTCAGGAGGTTTCGTTCCCTCTGGGAAAGCGTATTATCCGAGTCAACACCGTACTCATACTTGATGGGTACAAGGTATGCATCAGGAGTAAATCAAGTGGTGGACGCAGTATAAGTGTGTCCTCTCTTACGCAGTTTTCTGCCAGTATGGAAACTGAACGCTATCTCAAGCGTTTGGAATCCTTCTGCGAAAAGTACTCCAAGAATAACAAGCTCGTGTGTAGCCCGGAATACGACAGGATCACCGCTGAAGATAATCTTGCCTTGTACGACCTGTACATTGAAAAACTGACGACCTCCATATACCGTAAGCGTATAAACAATCCAGTCGAGTTACTGCGTGAAGGTAGAGAAGCTTTCGGTCTATTACCTTTGGAGGCACAGGCAAAGACGCTGCTAAATATTCATACCGTTTTCGGCAGGCTCACAAACGGCTGCGACCTTTCTCAAATCGATGCCGGTTCAAGGGCTGCTGCAACCGTAGGCCTCAGTTCATCTCTTTCCAACTGGAAAAAGAACTATTCCAAAGTCTACATCCTTGATGAATCTACTTCTGGTCTGTGGTGCAGGCGCAGTCAAAACCTGCTTGAATTGCTGTGAGCTGGCGTACCGTCATCATCGAGCGGCGCTGCAAGCTGGATTACAAAATGGGTTATATGGTAGTACGCGACAGCGAAACCCGCCGCATCTTTCTGGACGAGATTGCCATATTACTCATCGAAAACCCAGCTGTATCGCTGACTGGTTGCCTACTGGAAGCGCTCATTGAAAAGAAGATCCGGGTCATTTTCTGCGATACAAAGCGCAGTCCTATGGCAGAGCTTGTGCCATTGCACGGCAGCCACAATAGCTCCGATCGCATCCGCACGCAGATACAATGGTCGAAAGAATCCAAAGCGCTGCTCTGGCAGGCAATCATCCGCGAAAAGATCCGTCAGCAGGCAACACATTTAAAAGAGCTGAATCACCTGCGTGAATATGAACTGTTGTGCGACTACGTCGAACAGGTGCAGCCTTTAGACGCAACAAATCGTGAAGGCCATGCCGCTAAGGTGTATTTCAATGCCCTGTTTGGCATGGACTTCATCCGCAGTGCGGATCGGCCAGAAAATGCCGCATTAAATTATGGATATAGTATCCTCCTGTCTGCCTTCAACCGAGAAATTGTCGCCAGCGGTTATTTAACGCAATTCGGCATTTTCCACGACAACCAGTTTAATCACTTCAATCTAAGCAGCGATTTAATGGAACCTTTCCGCATACTGGTAGATCGGAAAGTTGTCGAGCTCCAACCACAAAAATTGGAACGTAAAGAAAAGCATGCGCTTTGGGAAATTCTGAGTGACACCGTGCGTATAAATCAAAGCCGTCAGCTCGTGCTCAATGCCATTCGTATTTACTGCGCTCACATTTGGGAAGCGCTCAGTACCGGTGATCCCGACCATGCCGTTTTCTACGAAATGCTATGAGTTATCGATTTATGAGAATCATCGTATTCTTTGATCTTCCATCAGAAACACCGGAAGATCGGCGGAATTACCGCCAATTCAGAAAAGCACTGCAACAAAATGGATTTCTGATGATGCAGGAATCTGTGTATTGCCGTCTGCTACCTTCGCCGTCTGCAGAGAGTGCCGCTATATCAACCATTCGCAAAAACCGCCCGCCTGACGGACTGGTCCAGGTATTGACGATCACCGAAAAGCAATTCTCCCGAATGGAGTATATCATTGGGCAAAAATCTACGGATACGCTGGATACCGATGAAAGGTTGGTGATTCTGTGAAGTTTGTCTATCCGGACATCGATTGCGTATTCGACCTGACCAACGGACGTTTCAACACATTGGTCATTGAGAATCAGGAACTGTTCGTCCGACTTTTGCAGGATATTCACGGACAGCTTGACGGCTGCAAGGGACAGGCTGTGCTCTCACAGGCTGATACTCCCGTTGCATTTGATCGTTACGCCGAGCTGTTGGATCGCTTTGTCCCATTTGAAATGAATCGAAAGTCTCTGCTTAACAAAATAAGCACTGCACTGGAGCAGGAAGCATTTGATGAAATACACTATGCTCAGTCCACTCGTGTAATGCAAGAAGTTGAACAGCTACTTGCTGACATTTCGTTCTGTTTCTCCTGTGATTTGCGCTTTCCCAAAATCAGCCTTGGCGGCATTATCAAATCTGCCGGCATTGAATTGAATGACGATTATGGTCATCTCACTGAGCGCCTAATTGACTATATGGAACTGGTATGTGAATTTGAACGCAACAAGCTGTTTATCCTCGTCAATCTGCGCAGCTATGTTTCAGATGAAAAGCTGCTGGGCTTTGCACAGACTGCCATTTCACACGGTTTTGAAATACTGGCGCTCGAAAGTTCCGATAGGCCTCGCTTGGACAATGAATTGCGTTGGACAGTCGACGCAGATTTGTGCGAATTCAGCTAGACGGGAAATGCATTTTATGCTATACTAACCGTGCGGACCGTTGAGGCCTCGTTTCTCAAATCTCTATTGATCCGGATTGTC
The DNA here is from genome assembly GCA_934645275.1 of uncultured Clostridia bacterium. Next base: position 1,335 of record CAKUDW010000056.1, on the reverse strand, counting down.
TTTTGAGATGAACGGTGAATTTGAGGTTTGAGAGTGGTGTAATTCCATAGGGGTCTCAAACCACTGTTTCCCAGCCCGTGCAGGCATAGTCGTTTGAGAGTGGTGTAATTCCATAGGGGTCTCAAACCGCAGCTACCGTCATGCGCGGCTACGACCCGTTTGAGAGTGGTGTAATTCCATAGGGGTCTCAAACCGTCTTATCAATCTGATGTGCTGACTTACAGTTTGGGAGTTGTGTAATTCCATAGGGGTCTCAAACAACGCTTATCAAAAATCCGCACAGGCCGCGGTTTGAGAGTGGTATAATTCCGTAGAAATGCAAGCAACAAATTGTTGAGGTATAGCAGGCATACATTAGATTCGTGCGTCTTTGATTGTCTTTTTAAGGCGATTCCCAACACCATAAGAAAAGCAGCCCCGTGCGGAGCTGCTTTTCTTATCTTCGTTTCCGAGATCAGCCGGTATAAGCCGACCAATCCATGCTGACGACCACATCGTTAGAGTATTCGACGTTGATGCAAGAATCAACGCCGTTAACGTCCACCCACGAAAGTTCATTCGACGGATGCTCAAAGACGAGCGAATGGCGAATTTCTTCGAAAAATCTCAGACCTGCCTCCGTCAGCTTTTCCTGCGCTTCTTCAATGGGCATGCCGCAGGTCACGCCGAACACCTTGTAGCCGGCGCCCGCCAGGCCAATGTACTCAACGTTACCATAACCGGCAAACTTCAGCACGTCGTTCGAATGCTGGTTGGGCGCCTCACCGCCGGTCTCCTCATAATTGGTCAGGCCCAACGCCTGCGCGCTTTCTTTCAGATCATGCATGAAATAATCGGAAATCTCCGTCCAATTCGCCGCTTCAGCGGGATCATACGCGACCGTAACGGGCGTTTCTTCGCCAACAAGCTCGGAATAGCGCGAGGAAATCCAGCACTCGCTGCCCTTATGCTCTACAAGATACCAATCCACGCCGCGTTCATCGGTGCTCACCTGTCCCTTGAATTCCAGTTCTTGATCAGGCTTGACGTCGCCGACGATTTCATAATCCAGACCTGGGCCCTTGCGCAGATTCACGTTGCCCGTCGTTTTAACCGCGGCCTGAGCCGCACCCATCAGCATCGCTGCCACGAGCATGACTACCAGTATGTACTTGCTGATCCGTTTCATATTCGCTTTCCCCCATTCACTTTTCCAGAATTTGACGCTTCCAGCACGCAAATTGTTCCCATAAATCGCAAAAAAAAGAGACACTCACAGGAATGTCTCGAAAAAAATTGGATCCGGCGACGACCTACTCTCCCGGGCCGTTGCCAGCCAAGTACCATCAGCGTGCT